>PAWI01000006.1 GCA_002713485.1 Acidimicrobiaceae bacterium | reverse complement strand
ACGGAGGATTTATGAAAAGACCTGTTCGTGTGGAACATTTTCGTTGGCTAGGGGATAAACGCAACCAAGTCGTATATGACCTAGATGGTAATTTGGATGAAGACGTTATTGATGAGCTAATGGAATCAGAAATGTATCTGGTTTTCAGTCCTGACACACTACCAGAGGCCCGAAATAGGGGTTACAGGCAACGGAAAGCATAGAGAGCAATTTGTGAAACTGCGCTTTGATTCAGACGGTTTTGAAATAGCCGGAAGATTATCAAAACCTGAGAAGACACCCAAAAGTCACGCCACGGGGGTGATCCTCTGCCACGGTTTTCCATCATTATCTACTGGCGACCATGATGTTGCTCAATCCTATTACGACTTAGCCGATCTTATTTCTGAACAACTTGGTTGGATTGTCTTCGCCATAACATATCGCGGCTGTGGAAGTTCACAAGGCAATTTCTCTTTGGTCGGGTGGCTAAATGACACCATAAATGCCGCAGAATATTTAGTTGAACATGAAGAAGTGAAATCCGTTTATGCGACCGGCTTCGGAACTGGAGGGGCTATGGCGATCAACGCCGCTAGCAGAAGCAATCTTTTCGCAGGTGTAGCTGCTGTTTCTCCTCCATCCGACTTCAATGATTGGATCGCCGAACCTCAAGATCTCCTTGATTACGCAAGAAAAGTCGGTGTGATTCGTGATGAACAATTCCCTCAAGACATTGAGCAATGGGCTAGTGAACTTGAGCAAATACAAACAACTATCGCAGCTGAAAATATGGGCGGAAAACCATTGCTCCTTGTCCATGGATCCGATGACAGAGTAGTCCCATCTTTCGACGCACGAGTAATTGCTGATGCTCATGGGGAAGCAGACCTTAGAATAATTGATGGTGCTACGCATCGACTCAGATTTGACCCAAGAACAACAGCGGTCTTGATTGGATGGTTAGATCGAACAAACCGATCCAAAATTAAAAACCCAGAACCTGATTACTCANTAGNCAAAGATAAATAGATATGACTGAAAGACATAAAATTTATACTGATGGGGCATGTAGCGGAAATCCAGGGCCTGGAGGTTGGGCGTGGATAAGTACATCTGGTCAATTCGCTTCTGGCTTTGCGGCACACACCACTAACCAGCGGATGGAAGTTGAGGCCGCTATGGAAGCAGTTTCTAACAACTCAGGCGCTCTGGAGATAGTCAGCGATTCTACCTATGTTGTGCACTGTTTCAGAGACGAATGGTGGAAAGGATGGTTGAAGCGAAACTGGAGAAACAGTCAACGNAAACCAGTGGCAAATAGAGACCTGTGGGAACCATTCATTGAGGAAGTTTTGCAGCGCGATGTAACTTTCACTTGGGTTAAAGCCCACGCAGGCAATCACTGGAATGAACTGGCTGATCAATTAGCTGTAGAGGCTGGCTATCTTCAATCAGCTAGAAAAGGGTCTCAAGTCCCAAATGACATAAAATCCCCTTAGACACATCGCCAGATAGCGTACTAGCCTATCTTTGTCAGTCAGGGGAGGTTCATTAATGACGTATCCACAGGAGATAGTTGACTTAGGTGAAAAAGTAAAAAACTGGGGTCGATGGGGAGACGACGATGAAGTTGGAACAATAAACTTCATTACTGACCAAGTAGTGAAAGACGCCATGAAATGTGTGAAAAGCGGAAAGAGGCTATCATTGGCGTTTCCATTGCAGCAACAAGGCGGGCTGCAGCTCGGTTCGATGCCCGGAAGGATTAATCCGCTCAGAACTATGATTCAGCTAAATACACCTGTAATCGGAGATCCCACTCAATTCTGTACTTCCGATGACGTCGTTACTATGGGGCTTCAAGCTGGAACGCATTGGGATGGGTTATGCCACGCAAGTTGGAATGGGAAAATCTACGGAAACCGAGATGCCTCAACAATTACATATGATGGGGCCTCCGTTTGTGGAATCGAGAAGATTTCGTCCCTTACAAGTAGGGGAGTGCTACTTGACATCGCTTCTTTATACGAGGTCGACGAACTCCCAGGAGGGCACGCAATCAGTTATGAAGATTGCCTAAATGCTGAGAAAATTCAAGGGGTAGAAGTTAGGAGCGGTGATGTTTTGCTTCTTCGAACGGGAATGATGGCAAAGGCAAAACGAGGTGATGTAATCAGCTACGGAAGCGGGACAGCTATGGAAGGTTCTCCGATGCCCGGATTCCCTGGAGTCGGGCTAGGAGCAGTTGAATTCTTCTTCGAACGTGAAATCGCAGCCGTAGCGACAGATACAATAACCTTTGAGGTAATGCCATGGGATCCAAGCGTTCCAGGGGCCATTTTGCCAATTCATTGTATAAATTTAGTCATGATGGGTTTGACTCAAGGTCAGAATTGGGATCTTGAGGATTTAGCCGCCGATTGNCAANCTGACGGGCAATGGGATTTTCTCTTAGAAGCAAGCCCTCAACCCTTCGTTGGGGGAATCGGNTCTCCNGTGAATCCGGTAGCTATAAAGTGATTAGCTATACCCAGACTTGGTGATCAGCCATAGTAAGCATTTCCTTATCACCTCTAGAGTTACCGTACCCCCAAATTTCTGCAGTNTCGCCACCTAGCCACTCTTTAAGCAAACGAGCCTTTTCAATCCCGCGAACGTTCGCACCCTTCATTTCTCCTGTAAGAGATCCNTTCATCTCTTCCAATTCAACAGCGATAACATGATCAAACCCTAGTGAAGCGCCGACAGGGCAAGTGTAAGTAGCCANTGATGCTGTNACCATAACTAGCTCATGACCTTTTTCCTTGTGGNCGTTGATTAGCTNTAAAGTATCTGGTCGGAACCTGCTTTTTAATTGCTCAGCATATTTGGTTCCATCAATTAGAAACTTTTCAACTGTGCACCCCTTAAATGCAGTTCTGATTAGATTTCCTTTCATAGTGTCTCTAAANCTCCTACTTTTNTTCTGGAACAAAGTTATGAGTANAGCACGGAAAATATTCNTGTAACCATACGAAGCAATAAAGGGCAATANCGTATCTCTCCTAGTGATAGTCCCATCAAAATCAAAAACTGCTATCTTCCTATTAATCATTATCCGCTAAGAATTTAACAAGACTCACTAATGTCCTCTCCATATTCTCAGGATGAGATTCAGGATATCCCGCTAATTCAATAACTCTGGGGAAGATGGAGTAGGACCAATCAAATGTCTCTGTTATCTTTGTTCCATCAGGCATGTCTTCAAGTTCATAACGCCATCGATGCTTTCCAAGATGCGCCCAGGCAATTAAACGATCCTGATCAAACTCAACTACGGTGCTTTTGACGCTATATCTAATTCCCCACATTCTCATTTTTGCTTTAAACGAGTCTCCAACTCCCATCAGCTTGCTTCCAGTAGCAAGTCCTTGAACGGTTCCAGATCCATCAAAAGATGAATGGAGTTGTGGGTCTGAAATCACGCGAAAGATTTGCTGACGAGAGTAGGGGGCAATGATTGAAGCTGAAACACTCTTTTCAAGATAGTTTTTCTTAACCATTTTTAATTGACAAAATTTCAGGTAATGAAGTATCTAGGTCAACATGCTTGAATTCAAAGCCATTCTCAATAGCACGCTGTGGAATAACTCTTGCACTGTTCTCTATCAGCTCCGATGCTAATTCACGACCAAGGAGCAATTTCGGTCCAAGCATAGGAACTGGGAAGAAAGTAGGGCGATTAANTGNGCGTCCTAATGACTTAGTAAATTCTAAATTAGTAACAGGAATTGGGGCAGTAAGATTTACAGGTCCTGCAAGCCCGGCAGTCAAAAGCCAAGTTATCAATCTGACTTCATCTTCAAGTGAAATCCAACTCCAATACTGAGAGCCAGACCCTAACTTTCCACCTAAACCCAATTTGAAAAGGGGAAGGGTCTTTTTCATCATCCCATCGTTAGGNGATTGTACTAGCCCAGTCCGAAGATGAGTCACAAGAATTCCTGCTTCTGAAGCTTCGGATGTTGACTTCTCCCATTTATCAACAACGTCTGAAAGAAAGCCAGATCCTTTTGTTGAGTCTTCGGTTAGCTCTTCGTCATCGCGACTTCCATATATGCCAATAGCAGAGCCACTTAGAAGGACTGATGGTGGTTTCGAAAGGTTAGCTAGCGTCCTCGACAGCAACTTAGTTCCTTCAACTCGACTTTCAAGGATTCGTTTTTTTTGTTTCTCAGTCCATCTTCGGGAAGCGATATTCTCGCCTGCGAGGTGAACCACAGCTTCAACCCCTTCTAGTTTCTCAGCATCAATTTCCCCAATAGCTGGATTCCATATGATATCTCCACTGCTTCGGCCTACGGATAGGACATCGTGCCCTTTATCTTTGAGTGATTCTGTTAGGGCAGATCCAATGAAGCCAGACGCTCCAGTTACGGCAATTAGCATAAATTCTCCTGAGAATATTTCAAGTACGCACTTAATTTCATTCTATTGAACAAGATGGGCCCCCGCATAACGAAGGAGGCGTTTTGCGAGTTATTTATCTTATATGCGGTAGTCATTTCAATAGAGCCATGGCAGACTTTGACTATGGCTGAAAGCGAAATTGGGAAATCTGTTGAAGATGATTCTATTGACAGTCGACCAAAGGGATCAGGCGCAGTAATATTAGGGGCAGCCATGCTCGCAATGGGAGAAATCATAGAACCCGATAAAACCTCAGTTGAGATTGCTGAAGTAGCTGACGAATATGTTCCAGAGAAAGGCATAGATTTGGACTTTGGGGAGCTTCCGCCCATAGATTAGAAATTTCAAATCAAATTGAGCCTACGAGAAAAATCACTTTGCCAGACATTTTTAGGATCGAAGTATCTGCGGATTGATTTCCATTTATCTAGTTTTGGATACATCTTATGTATTAAGTCCGCGTCTAAACATGAGTCTTTTGCTAGATAGACTCGGCCACCTACCTCTGCGATACTTTTATCGAATCCGACTAATAGATCTCGGGCTTTAGCGTTGGCCGGAAAATCAATTGCGAGCGTCCAGCCAGGACGGCAGAAGGACAAGTAGCTTCCACTTTCTTTACCGCAACGTTTTAGCACAGCAAGAGATGGAAGTAAGTCGGTGTTCCCAATGTCTTTGATTATGTTTTCTAAGAGCAAAGAATCCTCATCAGGAACAACGAATTGCCACTGCATAAGGCCTGCTCTGCCATATAAATTTTTCCAGTTGCTTACTTTATCAAGCGGAAAAAGAAAATCAGAAATAGGCGTAATCGCAGTTCCCCGTGTTATCAGAGAAGAGCCATACTTGAGACTGTTGTGAATACTACACATTGGGCGAGTGATGAAATTGACGCTTGGAGACAATGGGAAATTAATAGATTTAGTATCTACACGACCTCGTTCAAGATTTCTATTCTTGTCGAGATGAGCAGATTTGACTATTCCTCGACCCGGGTGTCTTTCGGAGAGAAGGTCAAGCCATGCAACTGCATATTCGTTACTTTTACTAGCTATCTTTAGCCCCTCGAATAAGCAGCTAAATCTTGAATAACTCTTTGTATTAACCTCAAGGCAGGATCCTGTAATTTTCTGAAGTTGCAATGTTGCACTTATTATCAAACCGGTAAGCCCCAATCCCCCAACCGTAGCCCAGAAAAGATCACGCTCAGTTTCTGTACTGCAATGGATAATCGATCCATCAGCAATCATTACATTCATTTCCTTACACCAAGAAGCTAATGATGATCGATGGAAATGATTCTTCCCATGGGCATCTGCTGCCAACGCTCCACCTATCGTAATACTCTCCGATCCAGGGACGACAGGGAGAAGCCAGCCTTGGGGGATAACTGCACTTAGCAGGTCCCCTATAGAACTTTCACCATTGACTGTAACTAGGCCTGAATCTGTTACCACATAGCCATTCGAATCCTCTGATCTTTGCAACGAGAGTAAACCGCCTCCTGAATTCAAGGACTGGTCCCCGTAGCTACGTCCAGCTCCACGGGGGATTATGCCATGTGAAGTGCAACTTCTCACTATTTCGGCAGCTAGAGAAACACTAGAACACGAATACTCGTTAGCAGAGCAATTGAAGTTATTGCCCCAACTCCGGATATGTTCATTAAACATAGACTGCCCCAAAAAAACTAGCTAACCAAAATATAGTAAACAGGGTTAAAAATGGGTCGGTTACTATTAGCATCGATGGGTCTTCGCTTCTTCCCTTGACAGCTAAAAAATAAACACGGACGGTTCCTAAAAGCAAAGCAACACAAGACACGATCATTAATAATAAGAAACTATTGTCGCTCTTTAATACCCAAATTATGTACCCAATAATGCCAGACGAAGAAAACATAACCATTACCAAAATAAGAGAGCGTTCTGAGTATTTTGTGAGAGAGTAACGATGCATAGAGGTTGGATAAGAAACAAGCTCTGAATATCGTTTGCAGCTAACTAAAAAAAGTGCGAAGGCAGATATAACGAAAACGAAAATAAAAGTTAACTCTGTTTCTGTTGATAGCCCCCCTGCAACAGCTCTCAATGAAAAACCCGAACCTACGAATACAAGCTCTATATAGGCAATCCTCTTGAAGAAGGATGAATACAGGAAATTTATAATGAGATACACCAATAATATGAGCCCAATTTGGAAACCGTATATGAAAGCAACTGTCAAGGTGGTGCTCGCTGTCAGAATACCGATGCTGAAACCAGTTTGTGCTGAAAGGTCTCCTGATGCTAGTGGGCGAGAAGATTTCATAGGGTGCAAACTGTCGCTTTCTCTATCAAATAAGTCATTGACTAAATAGACTGAAGCTGAAGCGCAAGTAAAAATAAGAAAAACTATAAAAGAGTCCCTAAGTACATCAAAATTGAAGATACTCTCNGCTGCTATAGGTGCCGAAAAGACAAATACATTCTTTACCCATTGACGAGGTCTCATTGTTACAAGGATCTGCTTCGCGACAGTCATATGCGACCAACTTAGCAAGCTGATAGGCATCTTGCTTCAACAACACATCAACTAAAGAAACACCTGTAAATCCCGCTATTACTTCTTTTAACAGGATTATTCGCACTAGAATTTTCATATGAGTACAAGAATGCTGATAACAGTTTCGCTCATTTGCGGGCTTGGGATACTCTTGGCATTCACGGTCCAAGTACTTGTTGCTTCGTGAAATAAAGCAAAAGGAATCTACAACACGTGANTCATGNAACAACTAAAGAGTTAATATGAGCCAAGAGAAGACACAATTNGANGTGATAGTTATAGGCGGAGGNCCNGGAGGCTATGGGGCTGCGCTGTACGCATCAGCTGCTGGTTTGNAAGTAGCTCTTATCGAAAAGTCAAGGGTTGGGGGAACGTGTTTACATGTAGGTTGTATCCCCGCAAAAGAACTTCTCGAAACAGCCTCTGTCCTCAGAACGGTCAGGCACGCAGAAGAGTTTGGGGTGCAGACTGGGGAACCTCAACTCAATTTAGCAAAGACTATGGAACGCAAGCAGGCAGTTATCGATCAGCTAACTTCTGGCGTAGAGGGACTTCTCAAGAACCGCCAAGTAACTACATTTCATGGAACGGGTAGCCTTGCATCAGAGACCGACGTTAAGATTGTCGGACCTGATGGCTCTGAGGCATATATTTCAGGCCAAAACATCGTGCTAGCCAGTGGCTCAAAACCTCGAACAATTCCTGGTTTTGAAATAGACGGAAAAGCGATAATGACATCCGATGAGTTGCTGTCAATCAAAGAAGTCCCTCAGTCGGTTGCAATCATAGGGGCAGGTGCAATCGGTGCCGAGTTCGCGTCAACCCTAAATGACTTTGGTTCTGAAGTAACATTAATAGAATCTTTGCCAGAAATTTTGAATGGCTGTGATTTAGATCTATCTAAAACAATTCATAGGGCGTTCAAAAAGCGGAAAATAAAAGTGTTAACAGGCACAAAAGTTTTAGGGCACTCTAAAAGCGACACAGGTGTCACAATCGAAACTGATTCCGGTCTAATCGATGTTGAGAAAGTAGTTATCTCTGTTGGGCGTCGTCCGTTTGCGGACCTGCTTCAACTCTCCAATGCCAACCTAGCTACAGATCAAGCTGGCTATATCCCCGTCGATGATTTCTGCAGAACTAAGCAGAGTGGTATCTACGCTGTCGGTGATTTGGTCAACTCGCCCCAACTAGCACATGTGGCATTTGCAGAAGCAATCATGGTGGTAAAGGACATTTGTGGAGAAATAGTTTCACCTATAGATCACGATAAAGTCCCTTGGGCCATTTACTGTCACCCCGAAGTAGCCTTTGCAGGTCTAAGCGAGGAGAAAGCTAAAGATTTGGGGTACGACATACTTGTGTCTAAGCATCGTTTCAGTGGTAACGGTAGAGCAATGATTATTGGGGAGACAGACGGTTTAGTGAAAGTAATTGCGGAGAGAACCGCAGATGGATCACCAGGTCAAATTCTTGGGGTACACATGGTTGGACCTTGGGTAACAGAGCAGCTTGGCCAAGGGTATTTAGCAATCAATTGGGAGGCCACCGTTGACGAAGTCGCTGAATTTATTCAGCCTCACCCAACTATGACTGAGCTATTCGGGGAAACTGTTCTGGCGCTAACTGGCCGTTCTCTTCACGGTTAGCTAGAAAACTATTAGTACCGCAAACTTTCTTATTAAACTACTATAAGACCCAACATTGAAGATAGGGATGAACAAAACAGTACTTAACCCATTGAATATTAGGTGGCTCGGAAAAGTATCATACACCGACGCACTGGCACTCCAGAATGCTCTTTTTGAAGAAGGGTCAGAGAATCATCTTTTGCTTCTTGAACACCAACATGTTTTTACCTTGGGTGTCAGAGGAGAAAAGGAAAATATTCTTGTTGATCCCTCGACTATGGGAGCTGAATTAGTTAAAACAAATCGCGGTGGAGACGTTACATACCATGGGCCAGGCCAACTTGTTGGGTATCCAATCCTCAGCCTGCCAGGGAAGAGAGGCGGAGGAATGGCAGATACTGTCGAATATGTTCGCTCTGTGGAGGACCTCATAATTAGCGCTCTTGGTCAGTTAGGTCTCCCCAACTGCGGACGGCTCCAGAAATACCCGGGAGTTTGGGTTGACCCTAATAAAAGAGATGCTAGGAAAATTGCAGCTGTCGGCGTCCGGCTAACTAGAGGAAGGACCATGCACGGATTTGCCCTAAATGTTAAACCGGACATGTCCTATTTCGATGCAATTGTTCCATGTGGAATTAAAGACAAGAGCGTTACATCGTTGTCTGAGGAAGGGCTTGAAATCTCAATGTTGGAAGTTGTGAATACCGTCTCTGAGTTAGCTACTGAGAGGTGGGGAAGTGGTCAGTCAAGACGGATGGATGTGTCATGGAGAACCTCACAAAACGAGCTAAGCCCATTTTCAAGAGGAAAGGGGCCTGGGGGCATACCAAAAGTTAATCAAAACATCGAAGAGCTTGACCCTAACAAGCGCANTGTGACTATCGGNAGAAAGAGTGCGANAGAGAAACGCGCTGAAGTTGCAATTGAACGAAAACCGGATTGGATACGTGTCAAAGCTGATATGGGCCCAAAATATCGAGAGTTGAAAAAATCAATGAGAACCCTTGAATTGACAACGGTTTGTGAGGAGGCGGGTTGCCCTAATATTTTTGAATGCTGGGGTCAGGGTACAGCAACATTTATGGCATTAGGCGAACGTTGCACACGGGCATGTGGGTTTTGTCTGGTGGATACTCGAAAGCCAGAGAAGATAGATGCCGGAGAGCCCAAACGTATAGCAACAGCAGTGAAACAAATGGGACTCGAATATGCGGTTATCACGATGGTTGCCCGTGATGACTTAACAGATGGAGGCGCTAGTCACATCACAGAAATAATCAAAGAAGTCAGATCTGCCAATCCTGGGACAAAAGTAGAAGTACTGATATCTGACCTCAAAGGAAATCCTGATGACCTACAAAAAATATTTTCTGCTAAACCTGATGTCCTTAATCACAATATTGAAACTATTCCACGTCTNCAACGTCAGGTTCGCCCTTCAGCTAGTTACGCTCGCAGTTTGGCTGTTCTTGCNCATGCGAAAAGAGCAGGAATGGTTGTCAAGTCATCAATAATGGTGGGGCTTGGAGAAAGTGAAGAGGAAATNCGCGACACTCTCAAAGACCTTAAAGAAATTGGTGTTGACATTGTGACAATCGGTCAGTACCTTCGTCCCACTACGAACCATCTACCAGTNCAAAGATGGTGGACACCTAAAGAATTCAGCGAGCTCAAAATGTTTGGGGAAGCTCAAGGAATCCCTCATATNGAATCTAGCCCCCTTACTAGNAGTAGCTACCATGCCAAAGACGCTGAAACNACAGCAATGTCAAAAGTTGTATCCGTAACAAGTGGAAGTAGCAGTTAAATGNATCACTTTTCTGGAAGATTTAAANNAAAGAATGTTTGCTGAACGAATTAACAGAGCGCAAAACCTGCTGCAAGATAGCAATATTGAAGCGATGCTCCTATCTGTAGGAGCAGACCTCCCTTATTTTATCGGCTANGAAGCCATGCCACTAGAACGTTTAACAATGCTAGTTATAAGAACTACCGGCACACCTACCTTAATAATCCCTGAACTAGAAAAAGCAAGAGTTACGGAACGCTCGTCTCTGTTTAGTATTCATGATTGGGGCGAAACAGACGACCCAATAGAGGTCGTGGCTTCTTATCTAAAAGGCTGTAAATCCGTTGCGATAGGTGATACGACTTGGAGCAGATTCACAATCGATCTACACAAGAGAATGCCAAACACTGCTTTATTCAGAGCTAGCTTTCTCACAAGTCAATTGCGAGCAATCAAAAGCTTGGATGAACTAGACAGACTTCAACAAGCTTCATCTGCAGTAGATAAAATTGCCCACCGACTGCAGACAGGGAACATTGATCTAGTAGGCAGAACTGAGAAGGAAGTTTCTGAGGAACTTGGGCGTCAAATAATTGAAGAGGGTCATGAGAAAGTTAATTTTGCGATAGTAGCTGCAGGAGAAAATGCTGCCAGCCCCCATCACGAAGCTGGCTCTAGAATAATCAGAGATTCCGAAATTGTCCTATGCGACTTCGGTGGGACAATGTACGGAGACGACGGAGTTGGTTATTGCTCCGACATCACACGATGCGTATGGACAGGAACTCCACCCCAAGAATTTGTAGAAATGTATGCAGTGCTTCAGGAAGCCCAGTATGAACAAGTTCAGGCCTGCATCGAAGGCACACCAGCCCAGCAGGTAGATAGAATAGGAAGAGGAATAATTACANAAGCTGGGTACGGCGAATATTTTGTACACAGGACAGGTCACGGCATCGGAGTAGAGGCCCATGAAGAGCCCTACATAGTTGAAGGAAACACAGAGCCGCTGAAATCAGGAAACGTCTTCAGTATCGAACCTGGTATCTATA
Organism: Acidimicrobiaceae bacterium; assembly: GCA_002713485.1. GTDB lineage: Bacteria > Actinomycetota > Acidimicrobiia > Acidimicrobiales > UBA8592 > UBA8592. The sequence goes on along the minus strand of PAWI01000006.1, from coordinate 107,522 downwards.
TTCCAGAGAAATGGGGAATCAGGTTAGANGACATAGTTGCTGTTACCAACAAAGGACCGCGCTCTCTTAACACTACCAATCACGATCTAGCTACGTTCTAGAAGAAAATGATTGATTTCCAAGCTTCAACTTTTCTTCTCCAATGGGCAACCGGTGGCCTGCTGTTTCTTTGGGTTTCAGGGAAAACGAGATTAATAGGGCTTGGATATGGATGGACAACGCGTATCACCTACATGGCAATAGCTGGCATAGGCTTGGCTGTTGCCTTCGTGGGNGAAACAATTTGGGTAAGAGAAATTTCCTCAATTGGGCTACTGATCTCAACAAACGTTGCACTTGTAGTTTCTATCTTCAGAAGAAAAGCGGGCGTCCAAGGTCAGCGACAATTGAAAGAATCACGTACCAGCCGTGTAGCAGCGATGCTTGGTAATAATATTCAAGACAGNACAGATCATGCTGAGTACCAAAAAGAATTTCCACCCAACTTAGATTTGATAGCCCCCTGTATNGGCGCTATCGGACTCATAGCCGGTGCTATTGATGCTGGTGGCCCAACATGGTTATCCATTTCGAGAACTTTAATAGGAGCCGCATTTCTGGGCGCCGTCTCAAACTCTATGCTTTTAGGCCATTGGTACTTGGTGCAACCTGGATTATCTCGTGAACCGATTTTTACTTTGGTAAATTGGACAGGCATTCTCTGGTTGCCAGAACTGATTCTCCTATGCTTACCGACTGGGATGCTATCAGTTCTTAACGGCACGATAGACGATAACTACAATGGCTTGCTCGGTTGGTTCTGGGTCGCCTGTGTCGTTGCGACAATAGGTCTAGTAATAGTCACAAAAATGGCATTAAAAGAAAAGGAGTATTCGGCAGTTATGGCAGCCACCGGCCTTATGTATCTCGCAATCCTGACTGCATTTGGGATGGACTTAGTTGCACGCATCCTATTAGATGCATGAGTTCTCCTTCAAGAGAATTCTTATATAAAATTTAATAAACGATAGACAGAAGCAAAATGGAAGAAAAGAATCAACTCAAAAACAAAAAGACCAAATTCAAAGTAATAGGTGCCGTCTCTATATTGCTTTTGATACTTATCGCATTCCTTGCATGGTTCTTCATCATAAGGGACACCTCTCCAGCAACTGTCACTAGCGATGAAGCAATCGACGCAAGAAACCAGACTCTCAGCAGTTGCTCAGATGAAGGAACAGAAGATGTCAACGGAACATGGGTAGTTGCCAACGATTGTGGAACTTTTGATGAAACTTGCCTAACTAAAGTTTGCGGAACATCCTTTGCTGGCTTCCGCATCAAGGAAGAACTTGTAGGAGTAGGGGGAAAAACAGTTGTCGGAAGGACACCAGATGTAAAAGGTTCTCTAATAATCATTGATGAAACTATTACGACTCCGGAAGCAGAACCACTAATAACTGTAAACATGGCAAGTTTGATGACCGACAACTCGGCAAGAGACAACGCCTTAAAAAACCAAGCAATTGAAACATCCAAATTCCCCACGGCAACATTCAGTATCACAGAGCCAATAAGCTTCAGTAATCAGGCGGAGAGTCTTGACGGCTTTGAAACTGATGTCACAGGAACCTTAACTATTCACGGTGTAAGTAGAGAAGAGATAATAACCATCAATGCTTCATTCAACGGGAATACAATCCTCATATATGGAGAACTCGGCCCAATATTGTTGAAAGACTATGACATAGAAAAACCACGATCCGCCGTCGTGCTATCAGTTGAGGATAATGCTCTAATGGAATTTCAAATATTTTTCAAAAAAGCTAAATAAGTTGAAACAGAGAAGACCCNAAAGCGCATCAATGCTTAAGAAACCGCTATCGTCAAACATATGAAAATCTACACAAGAAAAGGCGATGACGGNACTACGGGTCTTTTCTACGGTGGGCGAGTCAAAAAAGACTCGCTCCTCCCTACAGCTTACGGAGAAGTTGACGAAGCACAGGCAGCAATCGGTCTCGCAAGAGCTCATATTTCTGAAAATTCATCATTAGACAAACTCCTAATCGATATCTTAAGAGACTTATGGGTTCTAATGGCCGAACTTGCAACGCTGCCAGAAAACAGAGAAAAGCTAGAGCCCGAAACTAGCCTCACAACTCAAGAAATGGTCACGAAACTTGAGATCGCAATCGATAATTATTCAGATAAGTTTGAAATGCCAAAAGAGTTCATTGTTCCAGGCCAGAACCCTTCAGCATCTTACTTCGACCTTGCAAGAACAGTTGTACGAAGGGCGGAAAGAGCAGTGCTCAAAATTGAACTAGAAGACTCATACGTGGTCCCTTATCTAAATCGACTATCCGACCTTATGTGGATAATTGCCAGAACTCAAGAGAAGATAACTTTAACAGCAAGAGAAAAAGAGGAATAGAATGCCAATAGAAGCAAAGCTATCTGCCAAAAAACCAGCAAGAACAGACCTTCTTGCATACATCATTAGTAAAGAAGAACTTGATAGACCACCATCCGAATTTGAAGCTAATTACCTAGAATCTCACGACTTCAAAGGAGATGAGGGGCAAATACTATTTGCACAACACAATAACTATTCACTAGTCCTCATCGGGATAGGAGAAGAGTCATCGGTTTCAGCAGAAAAACTCAGACAGGCAGGAGTGAAACTTCTTAGAGGAATTAAAAACTTTAAATCTATTACAGTTGATATTGGAAGCTGCTCATATGCAAATGAACAGAAAGGACAAGCTGTTCAGGCATTTTTGGAAGGTGCATTCCTTGGNGAATATGAATTTAATCTCCTTAAATCAAAACCTGAAAAACCGGTAAAACGAACCATCAATATCCTTGGGTCAGGAGCTAATCTAAAGAAAGCAATCAGCAGAGCAGAATCAATTTCTTTCGGAGTGAACACTGCTAGAGATTTCGTTAACCTGCCAGGTGGAGATTTAACACCTGTGGTCTTTGCGAGGAAAGCTTCCGCATTGGCTAAAGAGAATGGTATGAGCGTAAAAGTACTTGATGGGTTAGCAATTAAAAAAGCAAAGATGGGGGGCATCCTAGGGGTAAACCGAGGGTCTACACAACAACCGAGATTCGTCCAACTTACTTACAAACCCCAAAAAAGCTCAACTAAACATATCGTGCTAGTTGGCAAGGGAGTTACTTTTGATGCGGGGGGATTATCTATTAAAACTGCTGTGGGGATGTCAACTATGAAATGCGATATGGGTGGTGCTGCCGCAGTTCTTGGTTCAATGCTAGCTACAGCCCAGATAGCCCCAAATGTTAAGGTGACAGGCCTAATTCCTTTAACAGATAATATGCTAGGCGGAGACGCTACTCGTCCAGGCGATGTGCTCCGCATAAAGAATGGAAAAACAGTTGAAGTCCTCAACACTGATGCGGAAGGTCGGCTCATACTTGCAGATGCGCTATCGGTAGCTTCTGATATGAAAGCAGATGCAATAATTGACCTTGCTACGTTAACAGGGGCATGCATGGTGGCTTTGGGAAGTCAATACGCTGGTTTGATGGGCACGGACGAAACGCTTATTGAATCACTTAAGCAAGCTGGAAAGCAAACGGGAGAAAGGGTATGGCATTTGCCACTGCCTGATGAATATCGATCGCAACTTGACTCAAATATAGCGGATGTAAAAAACATTGGAAGTAATTGGGGTGGGGCATTAACTGCAGGTCTTTTCTTAAAAGAATTTGTATCTGAAGAAGTTCCATGGGCCCATCTTGATATTGCAGGCCCAGCGTTCGCAGATGCTCCTTGGGGAGAGCACCCCAAAGGGGGAACGGGGTTTGGTGTTCGCTTGCTCGTTGACCTTATCGAGAACTTCTAAACCTCACCGAAAGAGTCAAGTTATACGATAAGACGGCGTAAACGACTATTGACCCTGTAACAGTTCCAAGCAAGTAAATTAAGCCTGTCCAGCCGCGAGAACTCACTTGGTCTGGGAGAGATTCAACACCTACTGAAGCTAGGCAAGTAATCGTAAGAGCAACGTTCATAAGAAAATGGCTTAGCGAGGTCGGAGCATCAGTTTTTCCGAGGCAACCACACGGCATTGGTTCAGGCAATCTGATGATGTACCAAGTCACAATAGAGAAGATGAAAAACCAAGTCGCTATCACCAACGGAAAAATTTTTCCCGCGAAAACTATTGCTAAAAGACCGGATGAGAATTCGCATAAGCCAATTATTTGAACAAGTCTCGTCGAAGAAGGAAAACGTAACTTTTCCCAAGCCTTACTGCTTAAATGCGGGCTAGCTAATTTTGTAGCGCCTCCAATAGCAAGCAATTGGCAAGCTATGAAGAATAGAATTGAGTACAATCTTTCGTTTCTTTCATCTGTTAACCATTGATTCTGTGAACTGTAGCCGGCACGCTAGCATTCATAGTGTGGATAAGAGCAAATCATCAAAAAAACTTCTAGAAAGCGCAAAACTAGCAGTTTCTCAAGCATCGAAGATTGTGATACTTACGGGTGCGGGAATAAGCACAGACTCAGGTATACCTGATTTCAGAGGACCTAATGGAGTCTGGACAAAAAATCCAGAAGCAGAGAAAGCCTCAAACATTCGCTACTATACAACGTCGTCAGAGATCAGAAAGAAAAACTGGGCGCTCAGGGCGTCTGGTGACCTTTGGCCGAATGTATTACCCAATGATGGNCATAAGGCNCTAGCTAAGATAGGAGATAGGTTGCATCTACTCATAACTCAAAACGTTGATGGTTTACATCAACTAGCAGGAACTCCTGAGGAGCGGATAGTTGAAATACATGGGAATACTCGAAATGTGGCCTGTCTAGAATGTGATTATCTAGCACCTATGGAAGAAGCTCTAGAAAGAGTCAGAGACGGTGAGGAAGATCCTCATTGTAAGATATGTGGTGGATTGCTTAAGTCAGCAACTATTTCTTTTGGTCAATCTCTTATTACCGAAGATCTANTGAGATCCGAAGAATCTATTCATGAATGTGACCTTTTAATGGCGATTGGGACATCTCTAACAGTTGGACCGATAAATAGGGTTGTCCCAATGGCACATAGCCTTGCTAAGCCTATTCTTATCCTCAACGGGGAACCAACCGAATATGATTCGCTGGCTACTTATTTAATAAGGGCTGATATAAGTTCCACTCTTGATGAAATTTGCCAAACGACCAGTACATAGTTGGAATTCAAGAACTTGAAATTAAAATAGACCATGGCTAATTTCCGAGAATTGTTGAAACAAACAAAATCTGAAATAAAGGAAGTCTCAACTGTTGAAGCAGAGCACCTCCTCTTGGAAGGCTGGGTGCTCCTTGACGTCCGCGAACCNGATGAATACGAACAAGGTGCCATAAATGGCTCAGTACATATACCTCGAGGTAATTTAGAAGCCTCAATTGAGAGCAGAGTACCTGACAAGGAAACAAAAGTCATAGCAATGTGTGCAGGCGGTGCTAGATCGGCTTTTGCTGCTAAAACCCTCAGTGAGCTGGATTATGTCAACGTTGTTTCTATGGANGGTGGATTTAACCGTTGGAAAGATGAAAGCCGACAGTGGGAAATTCCTCCAGTTCTAACTAGCAATATGAGAAATAGGTATCAAAGGCACCTGCTTCTTCCTGAAGTTGGTGAAGCAGGGCAACTAAAATTACTCAACTCAAAGGTACTCTGCCTTGGTGCTGGTGGGCTGGGCTCCCCGGCAGCGTTATATCTTGCAGCTGCTGGAGTCGGGACTTTAGGAATAGTGGATATGGATGTCGTAGACGAATCGAACCTTCAAAGGCAGATCTTGCATAACTACCAAAGAATCGGTCAAGCAAAAGTAGATTCAGCGAGGCAGACAATTACTGAGTTAAATCCTGATGTAGAAGTCAGANCTCATAATGTCAGGCTTGACTCTTCAAATATAGAAGAGATTATCAAGCAGTATGACCTTGTCGTAGATGGCGCGGATAACTTTCCTGTAAGATACATGCTGAATGATGCGTCGGTAAAGCATGGAATTCCAGTTGTTCATGGCTCGATCTTCAGGTTTGAAGGCCAAGTTACAGTATTTGATCCAAAGAATGGGCCTACCTACCGAGATATGGTNCCCGAACCCCCCCCAGCTGAGCTTGCGCCTAGTTGTGCAGAAGCGGGTGTTCTAGGAGTTTTGCCGGGAATCATTGGTTGTCTGCAGGCTCTAGAAGCTGTGAAACTAATATTGGACCTGGGTGACACATTAATAGGCAGATTACTNACCTTTGATGCAACCGAGATGAGTTTTAGAGAATTCAAACTGAGGCGAGACCCTGACATCAAGATCACATGGGAAAACAGAGATAAGATTGAAGTCGTAGAANTGGATGGGCTCTGTCAACCAGCCCCATTGTCAAAATAAGGTAATGATTCGGTTGCTTAACAAGTTTGTCTAATCTATCTACCTAAAACAAACCCCAACGCCCAAGACATGTGCATTGTGGGATAGATGATGGTGAGTAAAACCCTTTCTCGGATAGATAAATCTCTGCATTTAAATGATGCGGCTATTATCGCCAGAATATAAACTGCCCAAACCGCTGAAAACCAATAATTAACCAACAATGAAGCCACGAAACTACCGATTAACCCTAAGAGTGTAAGTTGTGGAACTATTTGACGGAACTTAGTGGACCTAGGATTCTTTAGAAGAACCCTTCTTTTCCACGTCCCGTACTGAAAATATTGGCGCCCCAGTTTAAATTGAGAAGATCGAGGTAGATAATTGACAACTAATGCAGGATCAAACCAAATTATTTTTCCGGCATTTCTAATTCTGATATTTAGCTCGTAATCTTGATTTCTGACCAATGACTCGTCAAACCCACCAAGGTGGTTAAAGAATTCTCGTTCATAAACTCCCAGATAGACGGTATCTGTTGGTCCTTCTTGTCCCCCCAAATGAAATTTTGAATTTCCAACTCCAAATCTTGAAGTCATTGCCTTTGCGACAGCTCGTTGGTAAGAGCTATTTCCAATTGCACGCTGAATACCGCCTACGTTTCCTGCTTCAGTTCTCAGAATCGTCTGAATCGCAGTCGTAACGTATGCGACTGGGAGCATACAGTGCGAATCGACTCTCACCAGATACTTTCCTCTTGATATATGCGCGGCGGCATTTAGACCTGATGCAGTTAATCCTGAGGGGTTGTCAATAAGCACGATTCGTTGATCCTTTCTGCAACAGAGTTGTGCTATCTCAGATGTGTTGTCCTCAGAGGGACCAAGAGCCAGAATAATTTGGCCTATTGAAGGGTAATCCTGATGGAGAATAGAGTCTATGGCATCCTCTAACGTTGCCGCAGCGTCACGAACAGGCATAATAATCGAGACGACTGGTTCATCTTTACCGTTCATCAAAGGTCTCTTCTGATTACAATCCAGATGGTCTTGAATAGGATTTGAATATCAAGTACCGGTGACCAATTAACTAGATACTGAAGATCATGACCTAGTTTGTAGGTCGGATCAGTGTGATACCTACCATTTACTTGCGCAAGTCCTGTAATTCCTGGTGGAATATCGTGCCGTCGGCCATAGCCAGGAATAGCCTGCTCATACTCAGTAGTAAAGTCCGGTCGTTCAGGTCTAGGCCCAACAATAGACATATCTCCTTTGACTACATTTATAAATTGTGGAAGTTCATCCAAACGGGTCTTTCTTATCCAACCAAGACCTGAAATAACGCGATTATCATTCTGCTCAGCCTTAATAACTCCTGTAGCTTGTTCAGCATTTTCATTCATCGTCCGAAACTTTATCATCATGAAAGGGACCCCGAACTGGCCGACTCTTTCTTGCCGATAAACAATCTTCTTTCCGGCTAGAAGGCGAACATACGAAGCCGTTATAGCGGAAAGTAATGCAAGTGGAATAAACGCAACTAGAAGATAACTTAACTCTATTAATCGTTTGAACGTTGCTCTGGAATCCGAGAGGGAGTGCGCTTTAACAGCGATAAAAGGCATACCGGCGATTTGAAGACTCCTTCGAATTCCCAGAAGCGTATCGGAAGGAACAATTCGCTGAAATATCCCGATATTCTCTGATTCCATCTGGGCTAGCGGGTTCGGGTATATGTTGTCAATGCCACCTGCGCTGACCAATAATACGTCAGTCGCTCCTATTGCTCTTACCTCTCTGTCCAGAGAACTCAAATCNTGTGTTGAGCCGACGATAACTATCTCGGGTTCACAAATTAGAAGATGTTCCTCAGCAAGGCGTATATCCTCGTCGTTCCCAGCAAGAAATAATTGTGGTTTTCCAAACCGTTGCGAACGCACTCTTTGAGAAAGCCATCTATTAAAGGTGATTCCTAGGGAACTCAGGATTCCGAAGGCAATCAAATTACCCCTAGGCATCAAAAAATAACCAGTTATTAGAGCAAGAGCAGCATCAACTAATACTGCAACAGAAGTTAATGCAGTTACCCGAGGGAGGATTAAGCGGGCGCCAATTCTAGGTGACGCTTCATATAGTTCTCCAAGGAAATAGATCAAAAGATGAATTGAAGAAGCGATAAGAAATCCCAATAGGTAGGTCGAGAACGATTTTGGCCAATCAAATCCGAAGCGCACTAGTAATGTGCCGAATAAGATAATCATCAAAAGCAAAAAGTCTGCTATGTACAAATAGCGAAACCGAATAGTTCTTTCCATAAGCCTTACTTTCATTTCGTTTTCGCCTTACGCTCCCCGCTTTAACCTCGAACGTCCCAGAGAAAGCACTATATTATTTCCTGAAAGTTCCTAATCTTCAAGGTCAATAAGGATGATAATATCTCCGGCTCCAACTGAATCACCCTCTTCGATTGTTATTTCAGCGATTGTTCCGTTTACATCCGATGCAATATTATTTTCCATCTTCATTGCCTCGAGAACAACCAGAATGTCTCCAGCCTCAACTTTATCGCCTTCAGCTACCTGAATTTTCACGATGGTCCCCTGCATGGGAACTGAGATATTACCGTCGCCGCCTGCTGCACTAGCTCCGACGGCCGAGGCGCTTCTACGNACTTTAGACGTACTGGAGGGTACAGAAAGTGAAACCTCAAACCTCTTGCCATTAACTTCAATCTCCGCTTCCCTAACTTCTCCTGANGAACTTGAGTCTCCGGTTTCTAAGGGGTCGCCACGAACACCTGTCAAGTCGAGAGTCTCTTCTACCCATTTAGTCGAATGATTTACACTTCTAAAATCTGAATGCATCAAAATAGCAATATCAGCTGGAATTGTTGTTGCCAGTCCGCGTATCTCAAATTCTTCAAGCGCTCTTATAGTTCGGGCAATTGCAGTGTTTCTATCTTTACCCCAACAAACTAACTTTCCGACGAGATTATCGTAGAATTGACTTATCTCATCCCCTTCTTCGTAACCCCCATCCCACCTCGTACCAAATCCTGCTGATGCTTTAAAAGTATCTAGTTTNCCTGGGCTTGGGAGAAATTGACCCTCAGCTGGATCTTCTGCATTTANTCTAACCTCAATAGCATGACCCGAGATTTCAATATCCTCTTGCTTGAACTTTAGTTCTTCTCCATATGCAACACGGATCTGTTGCTCAACCAAATCAATTCCTGTAACCATTTCTGTAACAGGGTGCTCAACCTGAAGTCGAGTGTTCATTTCAAGGTAATAAAATTGCTCATTTTCATAAAGGAATTCGACGGTCCCGGCATTCACGTANTCACACCCTCTTGCAACGTCAACAGCAGCTTCTCCCATTGCTGTCAAAATAGACTCCGGTATCTCAGGTGCTGGTGCTTCTTCAATCAGTTTTTGATGACGCCTCTGTGCGGAACAGTCTCTTGTCCCTAGATATAAAGCATTACCATGTTGGTCGCATAGAACTTGAACCTCAACGTGTCTCGGTTTAGTTAAATATCTCTCCATGTAAATTTCGTCTCTGCCAAAATATGCAAGTGCTTCTCGTTGCGAAGAGTCAATAGCTCCCTGAATTTCTTCCTTGCTGTTAACTACCTTCATACCCCGTCCGCCGCCGCCATAAGCTGCTTTAATAGCGACGGGGTAACCATGTTCTGCGGCGAACTGCTCAACTTCGGGTACTGATGTTATAAAATCGGTAGTTCCTGGGACGCCACTAACGCCTACTTTTTCTGCTGCTTGGCGGGCACTGATCTTATCTCCCATAACTGCTATTGCACCTACNGGGGGACCTATNAAAGTAACCCCTTTCTTNGTTATTGCCTCGGCAAATTCAGCATTCTCGGAAAAGAAACCATATCCGGGATGAACAGCATCAATTCCAGCGCTATCNATAATCTCAAGTATTTTCTCTGTATTTAAGTAACTCTCTGCGGCTGTTTGGCCACCNAGAGCGTATGCTTCATCAGCAAGTCGGGAATGCAAAGCATTACGGTCGAGCTCAGAATATACTGCGACTGACTGTATTCCCAACTCACGGCAGGCCCGAATGACCCTTACCGCGATCTCTCCTCTGTTAGCAATAAGTACCTTTGTGAACACGGCTATAACGTTACAGAATTTGGAGGCAAACTAAGTGTCAATTCCAAAACTCATTGAAAATATTTCTGCTAACACAAAAGCACGAATTCTCAGAAAAAGGCTAAAAGACCTGAAATTTGGGGATATTACGTGGAAATCNACTACAGGTTCAACAAATCAGGACTTNCTAGAAACCGCTAAGAAAAAGCCCAAACATCTCTCAGTAGCAATAGCGGATCATCAAACTGCAGGTAGGGGGAGGCTTGAAAGAGAGTGGCTTTCAGAAAAGAAAGCTTCACTTTTAATGTCAGTTTTGTTTAGGGATGACTCCGCATCAGATCTAATCGGTCTATATAGCATGAAGTTATCTGTAGCTGCAGTGAAAACTCTTCATAGAATGGGGTTCCAAGGGATAAAAATTAAGTGGCCTAATGACTTAGTTACCATTTACAATGGAGAAGCCCATAAGCTGTCAGGGGTTCTTGCTCAAACAGTAATAAAAGGGTCCGATGCAGTCGTAGTCGTTGGGATAGGCATTAACGTAACGCTTTCAAATTTCCGTGATCACTTTCCTGAAGATCGCATTTCNGCTTTATCAGAAATTGGGGAACCTCCAAAGGTAATTGACCTAGCAGAGGGCATCCTCAGAGAACTTGTTTCTCCAGCGATGAGTGACAATGATCTTAAAGCTGAATATGAGAAAAACTCGCATACTCTAGGATCTCTAGTGGAAGTATCATCACAAGGTAAGAAATTTGTAGGAATCGCAATCAGCCTTACAAAGTCTGGAGCGTTGNTCATAGAGTCTGAAGACGGGTCGTTAAAAGAAATATCAGTTGGTGACGTAACCCACTTAAGAGAAAAATTCACTGACTAGCCGAAACTAAATTGGTCATTGATGAGGTAGTTTAATGACATGCCTATTGATCAGAGACCAAGACGCAGACGCACGTGGGTACAAAGATTTTTCTTACTCGCAATACTTATAGTCTTTTGCTCATCAACTATTGCAGCGATCTTGCTAGCATACACCTCTGAAACAGTTGGTAAGATCCCTCGTATCTCCTATGGGAAAACACTCACTGCTGAATCGTCATCAAGTACAGAATCTCTGAATTTTCTACTAATAGGATCTGACTCAATCGCAAATTTACCTGAAGGCGATTACTTGAGAAAAGCCTCCGGCAGATCAACTAAACAGTTGCTTACAGACACATTAATTATCCTTAGGCTGGACTCTGCAGGAAATAGCAGCGCATCAGCTTTGTCCATTCCTCGAGATCTTTACGTTCCGATATCTGGCTACAGAGACTCTTGGCAGAAGATCAATAGCATTGTCTACTTTACCGATAAACCGACCTTAGTCCAGACAATTCGNGATGTACTCGGGATTCCTATTNACCATGTAGTNGAGGTTGACTTCAACGGATTCATGCGCCTCTTTGAAACGATTGGTGGACTGGATGTTTACTTGGAATACCCGCTGAAAGATCGGAAAGCACAACTTAACATCCCAGAGTCCGGTTGCGTAACACTAACCCCCCTTCAGGCATTAGGCCTGGTGCGTACTCGAGAATTGCTAGCTTATGTGGAGAATTTCGACGGCTGGTATGGGACATCACCTAACGTGTGGGTTCGGGTTGATGGAACCGGAGATTTTGGTAGACAAGCTCGTCAACAGGACTTCTTAATTCTCGCTTTGCAACAAGCTTTCGATTCTGGTTTCCGAAACCCACTTAAGATCACAGAAATCATTCAGGAAGTATTAGGTGGTGGTTTCGTAACTTTAGACGACCGACTAACGCCAGAAAAGGCAATACAGGTAGCCCAACAATTCAGAAACTTTCAACCAAACGATTTAAAAAAGTATCAACTACCCACTGTTTACGATTTCGCTGATGAACTATCTATTCAAAGAATTATTGAATCTCAAGCCGAACCAATACTTGAGATATTCCGTGGCTCTGAAGTAGAAAATACAACTGGAGTAGATACGTCAGAGCAAACTTTAAAAGGNAAAGAGTCGCAANTAAGNGATTTTGCTCCTATCTCNTTCAATGNGCAAAGTTTGGAGTTATTGCCTGAAGCCACGNAAGTAAGTGCACAACCCAATCTGACGAATGAAGAAAAGAGNGCACAGATCTTGGAAAGGGCTGGAAAGATCAGAGGCTGTTAAAGAAAAACTATTAGAAAAGTTTCTTCTAACACGGAAATTAACTATTTTTTCAAAGAACCTTAAAACTTGCGCCAAAATTGGTTCTCTTTCCACTACCGTATTAGGTCATGGGTAAGGCTTCGTCAGCAAAGAAAATTGCAAGAGCAGAAAAGGCTGTCTCTGCNAGTGGTCCTACTGAAAGACGTCAACTTGGTTACCCAGCTGCAGTTGCTCTGGTAATCGTTTTAGGGCTAGCTTTAGTTGTCTTTGCAAGAGCAACAAGAGATGCAGAAGCATCCCCTACTCTCCAAGATCACTGGCANGCTGCATACGGNGTCTATGATTGCGTAACCGATTCTTTCCTCACACCATTTCAAAGTGAATTTGATCCAGAAGGAATACATTCGCATCAGGACGGTCTGATACATATCCATCCTTTCACTTCTTCCGTAACTGGGAAAGAGGCGAAACTAGGAGTCTTCCTCAATGCAATGGGCGCCTCTTTATCAAAGGATGGNTTGGAGTTGCCCGGAGGAGCGAATTTCGATTCTGGTGTCCAATGCGANGGAGAGCAGGCAGTGATGCAGGTCGTNAGGTGGGAAGATGCTTTCGTGGGTGGAGCCCCCACAAACATATTTCTAGAGGACCTTGAAGACGTCAGGTTTCTAAACGATAGAGAAGCTTATACCATCGCCCGAGCGCCTATCGGCTATGAGATACCCCTACCTAATTCAGTCGGAAATCTAGAAGGTGTCCTTGGAGGCAGGAGCGGACCCGGTATAGAACCGCCAAACACGACTAATGTTCCTGGCCCTCAAGATTTCGGGGTCGAACTTGACTGATAACGAAATAGGGTCAGGTGCAGACCCTGTTGTCGTCATTGTCAGTGGATATTTTAGCCCACTACATTGTGGGCATTTAGATTACCTTGAAGAAGCTGCAATAGCAGGAGATCGTCTTTTGGTGATAGTGAACAACAATGAGCAGCAAGTAATGAAAAAAGGAAAGCTAATAATGGATCAAGAAGATCGGCTTCGAATCATAAAAGCTTTATCAATCGTAGACGAAGCAATCATTTCAATTGATAGTGANCATACAGTAAGTCAGACATTGGAGCTCATAGCAGAAACTTATCCAAGNTCAGACTTGATATTTGGGAATGGAGGAGATCGGAATTCTCTAGAGGACATTCCCGAAGCGGATACATGCAAAAAATATAAGATTAAGACCATCTTTAATTTCGGAGGAACTAATAAAAGAGACTCCAGTACAAGAATAAATCAAGAATTAGGGATTGAAGGACAAGAGTAAGTTCTACCTAAAAAGATCGTCTTTAGGATCGCGAACTATTTGTTCTCGTACTGATCCACTCCCAAACCATGTTTTATCAGCACCTCTGATAATTGCAATGGGAATCCCNGCAGACTTACCCATTACAAGCTCAGCTGCTGAGGCTAGCTCGTCAACCAAAGCGACTTCGGTTACCTGCATTTCTCTACCAAAAGCATCAGGATTTCCCCGCAAATCAAGAATAGGCAAGACACCGGCACTGCCTATGGCTACGTCGGTNAGCCCTCTTCTCCATGGCCTACCAAAAGTATCTGAAATGATAATTCCCACATCTAAATCAAATTGACCTAATAATCCATCTCGTATCCCTCTAGCCGACCGATCGCTATCATCAGGCAAAAGAGCTGCCTGACCTCGCTCAACATTGGATAAGTCAATCCCTGCGTTTGCGCAAACAAAACCATGCTTTGTCTGGCTGATTATAAGATCTCCTCTTCGTCTCAGAACTCTCACAGATTCATTTTCGACCAAAGGCTTGTGACTCAATGGATTATTCGGATCTATCTCGACCATCTGATTTTCAGCTTTAGAAATAATCTTCTGAGTTACTACGAGAATATCTCCTGAAAGAACTTCACCGGTGTGAGCGATAATTTTAACTATGTCATCACCAGGAGATATCTCGGGTATCCCCTCCAATGGAATTATCTCTAACTTACTCATATCACTTCCTCAGCCCCTCTAAAACGGATTTACAGAGATTGGTAGCTTTCTCAACACTAGTCATCATCGTATCTAAAACCATGCAATCCATACCTAATTGTCTGACTCTCTTACTTTCGCTCAGATCTAGCTCGTCTATCACAAAGGTTCCAGCTATTTCTTTNTAGATACGTGCAACACCCACTGCTGANGGTTCGTGACCGAGTTCACGTAAAAGACGCTCAGCAGGTCCTTTGATTGCCTTTCCGTCTACAATTCCTGAAATTGCAACAACATTGTCACGTCGCATCCGTAAAGCATTGCTAATTGCATCAATTGAAAGAATNGGAGCAATACTTACCAATGGATTTGAAGGAGCAATTAAAATTACATCAGCATTATTNATTTTGTCTATTACATCTTTGTTAGGTTTTGCTATTTGGCAACCGTTAAAGGAGATGTCGTTCACAGTAATATCATGAGATAGTCGAACGAAATAGTCTTGAAAAGCTATTTCGTCTCCATCGACAGTGGTAACGATAGTCCTCACAGGNTCATCGCTCATAGGGACGATATTCACATCAACCCCCCANGCTTTTGCGNTATCCTTTGTCACCTCTGATAAGGATGCACCTTCCGAGAGCCTTTGNGTCCTATATAGGTGTGTGCCTAGGTCTCTGTCACCCAATCGGAACCAATCAATTCCACCGTACATAGAAACCATTTCCATTGCTCGCCAACCTTCATTCCTCAAGCCCCACCCAGTATCAGGATTTATTTCATCTGCGAGGGTATAAGTAACAGTGTCAAGGTCAGGACTTATGTGTAAACCGTGCAATACGAGATCATCTCCTGTATTGACTATTGCAGTTATCGACTTAGGATCAATTATGTGTATGAGCCCTTTAAGTAATTTGGCTGCACCAACTCCACCACAAAGAACTGCTACTTTAACTGCATCAGATTGTGTCACGCCAAACCTTTGAGGCGTCCTTGGAGTAGGGCCAGGTCAGCGTCAACCATCATGGCAACAAGATCTTCAAATGATGTAACTGGTTTCCAATTAAGTATTTTCTTTGCTTTGCTATAGTCTCCAACTAATAAGTCAACTTCAGCAGGTCTGAAGAAACGCTCATCGACAACAACATGTTCTTCATAATTGAGGTCTAAATGACTGAATGCTAGATCACAAAATTCCCTGACGCTATGAGTCATACCAGAGCATATAACATAATCGTCAGGAGTTTCTTGCTGCAACATTAGCCACATAGCCTCTACATAATCACCTGCAAATCCCCAATCCCGTTTTGCATCAAGGTTTCCTAATGAGAGTTTCTCTTCAAGTCCTAATTTGATCGAAGCAACACCGTAACTTATCTTTCGTGTGACAAATTCAAGCCCCCTTCTAGGGCTTTCATGATTGAATAGAATCCCACTTGAGGCATGAAGATTATAGCTTTCACGGTAATTAACTGTGATCCAATGTCCGTAAACCTTCGCAACGCCATAGGGGCTGCGTGGATGGAAAGGAGTAGATTCAGTTTGAGGAACCTCAGCAACTTTGCCAAACATTTCACTCGAACTAGCTTGGTAAAAGCGGATATTTGGGTCAACGATTCGTATCGCATCTAGCATTCTCGTGACGCTAAGAGCAGTTGTCTCACCTGTGAGCACCGGTTGACCAAATGAAGTTTGAACAAAGGATTGAGCGGCGAGGTTATAAATTTCGTCAGGTTCGTGCAATTTAATCGCATCAATAAGTGATATTTGATCAAGTAAATCACCGTTTACGAACTCGATTGATCCCTGAATATGGGCTATACGTTCATAATTTACCGTGCTACTTCTACGAACCATCCCTACTACTTCGTATCCCTTTTTGAGAAGCGCCTCAGCAAGGTATGACCCATCTTGGCCAGTTATTCCTGTAATGAGTGCTTTAGGCACGTTTTCTCCTTAGTCATTGTTATCCAATTGTCTTTTCATTGATGCAATGGTGTCTATTATGGACTCTTCAAATTCTACATTGGGTTTCCACCCAGTCTGCTCATGTAATTTTGAATAGTCACCGACTATTGCAGGAGTATCTAACGGTCTATATAGATCAGGGTCAGGTTTCAGCTCCAAGTTGCTATCAATATTTCTTAGGAGTGCAGATGCCAGATCTGAAATTGCCCGACCTTTACCTGAGCATACGTTGTAGACGTCTCCGCCATTTCCCTTTATCAAAATTAATCTATAAGCGCGAACTACGTCTCGAACGTCAGTGAAATCTCTGACAGCCNCAAGGTTTCCCACTGAGATTTCTAACTTTCCATTAGCTGATGCTTGCAGCATACGTTTCGTTAACGCTGGAGTAACGAAATTCTCCTTCTGTCCAGGTCCAAAATGGTTAAATGACCTAGCTCTCATTACTTCCAGGTTCTGAGCGCGAAATTGTCTGCATATTAACTCAGATGCTGCTTTGCTTGTGGCGTAGGGATTAGCAGGGTTAATGTCTCGATTTTCATTGATAGGAATATCAGAGTCATTGACGGCTCCGTATACCTCAGCGCTAGATACACAAAGGACTTTCTTAACATTATAAGATTCGCAGGCCAANAATACATTCAGAGTCCCCTCTGCGTTCACTCGGAAAGTGTTTATCGGATTCTCCCATGAAGCTTTGACATCAGCTTGCCCGGCAAGATGGTATACGAAGTCTGGGCGTGTCTCTGAAATCAAGTTCGCTATGCCAACTTGGTCCAAAATATCTGGACCTCCTTGGGAAATATCTGAGCAGACAACGTCATCTCCCGAATCAGAGAGATGCCTCAAGAGATGTTGCCCGACAAACCCTCCTGATCCGGTTATTAATGCTTTCATCATTATCCTCTTGNCTAACGCTAAGTGTACTAGCGAGATTAAAAGGTCGCTAAGGCTAAGAGTCTCAATCATTTACTGGAATATTGCAGATACTCCTGAGGGGTACATGAGAATCATACAATTCGGGATTATTCTTCGCCTCAGTGGATGATTTGATAGAAGATAACGAAAATCAAAATGCAATAGAAACATTTACGTTACCCCCTGTCCAGATTGCTGTTGTTTCGCATAATGAGAATGAATGGTTTCAGGAATCATTAGCTTCACTCGCTAACCAGAACTACCCCGAAAAACGTCTAACTGTCCTTTCGACTGGGGATCTTGAATCAGTTAGGCCATTAGTTGAACCTTACTTCCCCGAAGCCGATCTTTTGCAGGTAAATCCATCTCAAGGACTTGGTGTTGCTTTTAACAAGGTCCTGGAAAACTCTGATGACCCAGCCTTTTACTTCTTCTGCCATCATGACGTCGCTCTTGCTCCNGATGCTATCCGGTTAATGGTGGAGGAGTCTTACCGTTCGAATGCATCAGTTATAGGTCCTAAAATAGTGAATTGGGACCGACCAAACGAACTTCTAGATGTTGGTATGGGCATGGATAGGCTTGCTTTCCCTTTAAGTCGAGCTGAAATTGGGGAAATAGATCAAGAACANTTCGATACCGTTGATCAAGTCTTCGCTATCTCAAATACAGCATTCTTAGTTAGAGCCGACCTGTTTAGAGCTCTGGAAGGTTTTGACGAAGCTATGGGAATGTTTGGTGAAGATCTTGACTTTTGTTGGAGAGCTCAAATCGTTGGTGGAAAGGTTATGACTGTACCTGGGGCAGTGGCACGCCACAGAGAAGAAAGCGGTGAGTATAAAACAAGTGCTAANAGAAACAAGNTTCAGGAAAGGCACCGTATACGNTCTATCTTAAGTAACTCTGGGAGATTAGCTATCCTTCCCAACTCGCTTTTAGCATTCACGCTTTCGCTCCTAAAAGGCATCTTTAGTCTGATGCGCGGTCGGTTGTCAGACCTAATTACTTTTATTGACTCGTGGATTTGGAATTTTCTCAATCTGAAAACTTTGTTCGAAAAGAGAAAAAATATTAAGCAACTCAGGCAAGTAGCAGATTCTGAGATCCGGTCCGAACAAGCGCAGTCCTCGCCAATTAAGCATTTGTTTAATCAATCAAATTCGGCGATAAGTAAGAGCGGGGTAGATAGCCGTTTGCGGATTTACTTAGATGAATTACGAAACGGGCCGTCCAGAGTTTCTATAGCTTTTCTAATATTGGGAACTATTCTTTTCCTCTTTGGTAGCAGGCATTTAGTGACACGCTCTGTTCCCGCTATCGGTCAATTAGTTCCATTTGATAAGGGCCCCATTGAGATTATTGAGAGCTGGGCATCGGGTTATTGGACAGTAGGGATTGGGCATGAAGGCGCATTGCCCAACTCAATGGGATTGATAGGGGTCGTAGGCATTATCTTCTGGGGATTCATGGGTCTGCTAAGAACAGTGCTCACCTTAGGATTAATCCCCATCGGTGTTGCTGGCATCTGGTTATTTCTAAAACCTTTTGGTTCGCCGTACGTCAAAGTTGCTGGGGCAGTAATCTATCTTGTTAACCCTCTTCCTTACCATGCTCTTAGCACAGGGAATTGGGATGCCCTTGTCTTATTCGCCACCTTGCCATGGGCCCTTATTATGCTTGCGCGAGCAGGGAAGTCCTCTCCATTNGGGNATNCGGGNGGTCAGTTTGGGGCTAATGTCCTATCACCTAATCTTTTCAGAGAAATCATTACTCTTGGCTTTCTCCTAGGTGTTATCGNTTCATTTTCNCCTATTTCAGTANTAGCANTAGTAANAGTTTCCCTACTGGTTATCGTTGGCTCTTTCGTAGCGGGTACAACAATAAAGATAGGGAGACTTANTTTAGTTCTTTCAATCGCTTGCCTTATTGGTTTGGCTCTNAATCTTCCCTGGATNTTTGATTCATATATNAATAACTTCTCACTGGAGACTCTTCTGGGCAATCGAATTTCAAGTGCAGAAAAAGTTGGTATTGTCAAAGCATTAACCTTGTCGCCCGATGCAGATGGGACCTCAATTTTAGGTTGGGGATTCCCCATCGTTGCCTTAATGCCATTGTTGTTGGCGAAAGGTGAAAGGTGGGCTTGGGCTGTGNGAGGATGGATGCTCTACCTCTCTGGTATAGGTTTAGTCTGGATTCAGAACATGGAACTAATTCCGTTCAGCCTTCCCCGAGCAGAGGTTCTGTTAATCCCGGCATCTCTAGGTTTAGCTGTNGCAGGCGCGATGGGTGCTGGAGCTCTNCAAAGAGACCTTCAAACATTTAAGTTCGGTTGGAGNCAATTAGTTCCTATCACGGCAATCGCCGCAATTCTGATGGCCATATTGCCTTTTCTAGCTTTAACCTTTTCAGGTGATTGGGGTATGCCAGATGATGAATTGAATGATGTCCTTTCCTATGANGAAGATAACAGTAACCGGAAAATACTATTTGTAAGTAACAGCGATCTCTTACCGGCGACAGGAAACGAATTTACCGAAAATTTATCCGTACTAGTTTCAAGCGGCTTTTCATCTACATTTGACAGTAGGTGGCAGCCACGTGAACGAAATGTCGACAACTTATTAGTGTCAGCCCTTCTGTTAGCTAGAGAGAATGGGACCTCCAATCTCGGATCACTTTTAGCACAGTTTGGAATTACGGATATTGTCCTNATTGAAAGACTCGTCCCGCTTCCATCCAGTGGCCCTTCNTTTCAAATGGACCAGAGATTTAAGTTAGCGTTATCCCGTCAGTTAGATTTGGCAAAGGTAGAAATTTCTCCAGGGATAACTCGTTACAGAAACTTGTCATCAGTTGGTTTCGCAGGAACTGCAATAAGCTCAAGCACGGTTGGCAATAGTCTGCAAGAATATGCATCTTCCACAGGGCCTTCATTCCTTGAAAGTTTAAACGCTACCAGTAATGATATGAGAGCGTATGAAGGACAAATAAATTCAGAGCAAGATATCTTCATTGCCTTCCCTTATACAAATCAATGGAAACTTGAAATAAACGGTATCGAAGTAGGGTCCGAAGTCGCAATTGATTGGGCAACTGGTTTCTCTCCACAAGTTGATGGCCTCGCTAGGATTTCATATCAAACTAGTGGGCAACAAAAGACTGCAACTTTTCTTCAAGTCACTCTTTGGCTAATAACACTGATTGCCCTAATAAGAAGCTTGTCAGATGCAAAGGTGCATCAAGGATGAAGGTAACCCGCTGGCCTGCATTAGCAGTATTCTCACTTTTAATTATAGGTTTTTTAATAATCCAACCTGATGACGAGTCTTCGCCTGTAGTAAAGTCTCTCCAGCGTAATCAGCCATCTTTAGTCGGCGACGTCGATAACTTATCTTCAACTTGGTATTGTGCCGCAGGAACAGTGGGCGGCAGCGGAATAGCAAATCACGAGCTGCTTCTTGGGAATTCCTCTAACTTAGACTCATCGGCAGTTATATCAGTAGTCTCTGTGTTAGCTCCTACCAAGCAAGAGCCGGAAGAATCTTCAAGTAANNATGAACTTGATATCTATCAACTTCCGNNAATTGACAAAGAGTTTTTTATTCCCGCTAGGTCAATGATTTCTATTAAATTGTCAGAAATTGATGGTGTCGCAGGAGAATANGCTGCTGCACTGATTCAATCTAATCTCGGAAGCCTCATTGTNGAGCACCGNCTTAGTGGCCCGTTTGGAGAGACACAATCCNCCTGCGCGTCTACAACATCACCCGTATGGAATTTCGCCGCGGGAACTACAAGACTAGGGGCACGCGAGATGATTTTCCTTTTTAATCCCTACCCGGACAATGCAGTCGTAGATATTTCCTTTGCTGCCGATGGAAGAACCCGCCGACCTGAAGCCTATAACGGTTTGGTGGTCCCCCCTAGCTCACTCCTGCCGATTGATCTGACATCAGTCGTAACACTCTCGGAGACGATCAGTGCACGTATTACTTCAAGAACAGGGCGTATCGTNGCTGAACGCTTAGTAGTNCTTGGAGATGAANTATCTCCTAAAGGNCTCAGCACAGAAATTGGGTCTCCAAGCTTAAATAACCTGTGGGTTTTCCCNGGAGGTTTTACATCTGAAGGGCTTACTTCNTTAGTNATGTTCAATCCATCTGAGTCTGAAATAGCAGAAATTGATATAGAAATTATTCCCGACATATTAAATTATGGTTATGTNGAGCCATTATCTGTAAATATTCCACCTTCAAGTTCTAGATCAGTAAGCTTCAAGGATGGGCAAGATGAGCAAAATCCTCTCCTTGTCGATGCATCAAAGAGGATTCCTAAAGGGATCCCNTTTTGGGTGGTAGTNCGCAGCNCTAATAACGTTCAAATTGCAGCAGAAAGGTTCNCCTTAGCTCAATCNGAAGGCAACCTCAGCTCAAGCNTTAGTCGNGGCGTGAACCTCTCGGGAAAGGAGCATTACTTTTTGATGCTTGAATCTACAGGAGAAATCTCAGTTGCTAACCCCGCTCAAGATCGNTTAACGCTTCTGCAACTAATGGCTTATTCTGANGGNAAAATATTTGAATCACAAATAATCGAGGTATCAGCGAAATCAAGAAAAGTAATTNATTTACAGCAGCTTGGGATACCGAACAATTCGGTNATTAAAGTGGTTTCAACAGAACCAATTGCCCTTGAACGATTNATAGGCNCAGAAAGCATCGGAGGGTGGGGGAGCGTGTCCCTCAATTCGGACTTAGTTGAAGATTTACTCATAATGGAACCACAATTTGATTGACTAGCTAATGTCAACAATCTGACCATTTTCTGGAGGTATTATCCGCAAATGAGTCAACGCCTCGATTAGGGCTTCAATTGGTGGGACACCAGCGAAAGACCATTGAACTACGCCTTCCCTATCGGCAAGAAGCAGACTTGGAACAGAATGAATAGCGTATTTTTTATGAAGCACTTCCATCTCAGGAAACTCTATGCTTTGGACNATGAGGTTACNCTGTGAGANTTNAGAAACCTGAGNTGAAGCAATTTCGCAGGCTTCGCAAGAATCTGAGGTGAATAATAAAAGAGCCCACTCACANTTTGGNTCAAGAAAATCTGCCCTATCGAGTTGATGTGGTAAGACCGATCTGGGTACGGACGGGCCGTCTGGTCTTCGTTTATTAGCTAATGATGATACTCCAAATGCGGTCAATCCTATTAGGACCACTAGGGTGANAGTGAGTAACATCTCAATCTAATCTTGATTTATAAACTGTCAGGTTTACTAAATTTCTGGAAAGCAGGGACTTCGTGATTTGTCTCGCTAGAAGAGGGGTCGTCAATCTTTATTTGTGAAGCCGCTTCCAACCCAAGTAGAGCATGGACTTCATTGCTATCTAGTGTCTCCTTCTTCAGTAGCGTCGTGGCTATCGCATCTAGTCCTTCTCGATTTTCTTCNAGTAACCGGTGGCATCTATCCTCAGCCTCCCGAAGTATTCTTTCAATTTCTTCGTCAATTAGATTAGCCATATCATCGGAGTAATCTCTTCCACGTCCCATATCCTCGCCTAAGAAGACCTGTTCTTGAGACCTCCAAGCCATTGGGCCAACGCGGTCACTCATTCCCCATTCGCGAACCATTTTCCTNGCCATATCAGTAGCTCGGGCTAGGTCGTCGGCTGCTCCGCTNGACACCTCTCCAAAAACAATATCTTCAGCTACTCTTCCTCCGAGCATTTTAACCAGTTCATCTTTCACGTAGCTCTTTTGGAGAAGGTACCGATCTTCCTCAGGCAAAGTCATAGTNACACCTAGTGCCATGCCTCTGGGAATGATGGAGACTTTGTGAAGAGGGTCAGCGTTAGGCATTAGTGCTGCAGCAAGAGCATGACCGCTTTCATGGTAAGCGACACGCTCCCGCTCGTGACTATTCAATACGGTGGCCTCTCTTGTCTGACCCATTAATACTCTGTCCCGTGCTTGCTCAAGATGGTTACCTTGGACTTCCTTCTCTCCTTCTCGAACAGCGATAAGAGCTGCTTCGTTAATGAGGTTGGCTAAGTCTGCTCCACTCATACCAGGAGTTCCACGTGCCAGAACGCCTAAGTCAACATCGTCTCCCATCTTCTTTGACTTTGCGTGGACTTCCAGAATTTGCTCTCGGTCCTCTAGCTCTGGAAGGGAAACTATAACTTGCCTATCGAACCTACCTGGTCGCAATAACGCTGGGTCAAGAATATCGGGGCGGTTGGTTGCAGCCATCATAACAATTCCTTCNGTGGCTTCAAAACCGTCCATTTCAGCAAGCATTTGATTGAGAGTCTGTTCACGTTCATCGTGACCGCCACCTAAACCAGCNCCTCTTTTGCGTCCTATAGAGTCAATTTCGTCTATAAAAATTATAGCGCTTCCCATTTTTCGGGCACTCTGAAACAAATCTCTAACCCGGCTTGCTCCCACACCCACGAACATTTCCATGAAATCGCTTCCAGTCACAGATAAGAACGGAACTCCTGCTTCACCAGCAACAGCTCTAGCAATTAGGGTTTTGCCTGTTCCTGGAGGACCCACTAGAAGAACGCCCTTGGGGATTCGAGCGCCAATATCAGCGAATTTATCNGAATCCTGAAGGAAATCGACTACTTCCTGGATCTCTTGCTTTACCCCTCTGTAGCCTGCAACGTCGTCAAATGATGACTCAGGTCTCTCGGTTGTGTAGGCCTTAGCTTTTGAACGCCCTATTGACATAATGTTTCCCATTTGTCCTTGAGCACGTCGGTTTAGCCANTAGAAAAAAAGAAGTATTAACGCCAATGGGCCCAGAACAGGGATAATGAATCCAGTCCAAATATTTGAACCTGGGGTAAAGAATTTAAAGTCTTCTATGTTCTCAAGGAAAAGCCTCTCATCATCNCCTGAGAGCTCAAGAGGGCCTGATGTTTTGAACTTTTCGCCAGTTGTTGACTCAAAGGAAATTTTTCCAGTGTTGTTATTAAATTGGGCTTCTGAAACNTCGCCTGAGGCCACCTGNGTACGGAAGTCCTGAAAAGGCACGTCAGTAGCGTTGTCATTATTCAGGATATTGGGAAGAAAAAAGAGTGCCAGTAGACCCAAAGCTAATATATAAGAAATTCGTTTTCGCCAAGGATTGATTTGCTTACCGTCCTCATCTTCACGGGCGGAGTCTTTAGGAGCTGGTGGNAGGCTTTCACTCATACATACATCGTAGTGGAATTCACGACTATTNAATCAGTCAAGCTTGAGATGTCTAGAGTTTCTTGTCACACTATGCGTATTGGAGGTGTTTTGGTTAGTATTCAAACTGTGTCTGATGCCTCCGGTTCTCATAATGGGATGCCTCAAGAAGAGTATGTATTCCCNCGGCCAGGTCGGATTGACGGCGATTTGAGAAAATGGGGGCTTGGTCAAGTAATTCTTGGGTATGGCCTCAGCCTGATCGCTTCAATAATAACGCTTAGCCTCATTTTGGAGATCTCANGTTTTGAAGACTTTGATGATTTACCAATGTGGGGAGTTTCGNTTGTAGGGCTTTCCCAGCAACTTGTTCTGATAGCAACTGTTGTTGTTTCAGCTATTTTTTTTGGTGAAAACTTANAAAAGGATTTCCTATTCCAAGTCAGACCAAGCGACACAATTAAAGGCATATCCGTTGGCATCGCAGCTCAAATAATTGTTGTTCCAATGGTTACGTATCCTTTTATATGGCTTTTTGATATTGATGCTGACAGAATAAGCGAGCCCGCAAGNGAGTTGAGTGANAAAGCTACCTCACCTGTTGGAATAATCGCNATAGTCCTTACTGTCGGCATATTAGCTCCTATCGCCGAAGAACTTTTCTTCCGAGGACTGCTATATGGTGCAATCAGGAAAAGAGGTGATTTCGCCGAAAATCAAAAAGCAACAATATGGGTTTCNNTTATCGTGTCATCCGCAATATTCTCAGCAATCCATTTTCAGCTNCTTCTATTTCCAGCATTATTTGNAGTTGGGATAATCTTTGCTTGGCTATATGAGCGGTATCAACGGTTAGCTCCTGCTATTTGGGCCCACGTTGGTTTTAACGCAACAACACTTATTTCTCTTNTAGTAATAGATTAGTTCCTAAATCATCCTCACTTTCGTGTGCGCTGTAGAGCGCCTTTAGATACCGTGAAGTTATGGGTGATCTAGACGCCATTTTTAAATCATACGATATTAGGGGCCTTTATCCCAGTGAAATTGATGGTGACAGTTGTCAGACAATAGGGTCAGCATTTGCTAGGTTCCTATGCGAGGAAGATCCGGAAATCAGCAAAATGGTAGTCGGAATTGATATGCGGTCCTCTTCTGAGGAATTGTCAACACGATTTATCCAAGGAGTAACCGATTCAGGCATCGATGTGTGCTTCTTGGGTCTTAGCTCCACTGACATGCTTTATTTTGCTTCGGGCATCTTAGGAGCGCCAGGGGCAATCTTTACAGCTTCTCATAATCCTGCTGAATATAACGGCATTAAATTATGCCGACCATACGCCGTACCAATTGGTGAAGGGTCAGGGCTAGGCCAAATCAAATCAATATGCATATCAAATAAAACGACCAATGGAAACGACAAGGGTACAGTAACTGAGCTTAACCTACTGGGCGATTTCACCGAGCACGTTCTCAGCTTCATTGATCCAAATAAAATTAGTGACATCAGAATTGTGGCTGATACGGCGAATGGGATGGGTGGTTTAATCGTCCCAGCAATATTTCAGAATCTGCGGGCGGAAATTGAAATCCTATATGGAGATCTTGATGGGAACTTCCCTAACCATCCGGCAGACCCGCTGAATCCTGAGAATCTCAAAGACTTAACTAAACGAGTTTTAGAAACATCAGCAGATGTTGGACTTGCTTTTGATGGAGACGCTGACAGAGTATTTCTTATTGACGAAACAGGGACCCCTTTATCTGGCTCCATCACAACTGCGATCGTTGCAAAAAGTATTCTTGAAAGTCAACCTAATGCGACAATTATCCATAACTTAATTTGTTCACGATCTGTTAAGGAGACGATAACGAGAACTGGGGGACATGCAATCCGCAGCCGAGTAGGTCACTCCCATATTAAGCAGTTAATGGCTACATCAAATGCAGAATTTGCCGGAGAACACTCAGGTCATTATTACTTCAAAAAGAATTTTAGGGCTGATTCGGGCATTATCGCAGCTCTCATTGTTCTGGAATACATGTCAGATCAAGAAGTGAACCTATCTCAACTCAGAGAAAAATACGATATTTACAGTTCGTCAGGTGAACTTAATTTCGCTATCAAGAACCCATCAGAATTGTTGGAAATAGTTGAGCAAGAGTTCATAAATGAGCAGAGCGATTCACTGGACGGATTGACAATCACATCTGATACATGGTGGTTTAATCTCCGACCCTCAAACACAGAACCATTGGTAAGGTTAAATCTGGAAGCGGATAATGACACTATCCGAGAGCAAATGCTTGTTAGGCTCAAAGGCCTTATAGATACGTACAGCTCAGATCATGGGAATTAAGAATTGGTCCGTTAAAATCAACTTATGAGTTTAGACCCTGAATTACTAGAAATACTTGCCTGTCCTGAAGACAAAGAAGATCTGATATATATCGAAACCGATAGCATTCTCTATAATCCTCGACTTCGTAAAGCCTATGAAATCAGGAATGGGATTCCTGTCTTGCTTGTCTCAGAATCAAAGCCAGTGAATGATGAGGATCACGAACGCTACACGATTAACTAGTTCGGCTCTGCCCGTGTAATGGTGCCAAATCATAGACTGACCTAATAGAATAAGCAATGGCTGCATAGGAGTCAGGTGATCCCAGCTAACGAACTCAATTTTGAAAGGCTCGGTCGTGACAGACAGTAAATTTAAAGTAGCAGACCTATCTCTTTACGAATTTGGAAGGAAAGAAATAAGGCTTGCAGAGAACGAGATGCCCGGCCTTATGGCTCTTCGAGCTGAATTCTCAGATGACAAGCCATTAGCAGGCGCAAGAATTGCTGGATCATTGCATATGACTGTGCAGACTGCTGTCTTGATTGAGACACTTGTGGAATTAGGCGCTGAGGTAAGGTGGGTCTCTTGTAATATTTTCTCAACACAGGATCATGCTGCTGCTGCAGTAGCAGTCGGCCCCACTGGAACGATGGAGAACCCAGCCGGTGTTTCAGTTTTCGCATGGAAGGGTGAGACATTAGAGGANTACTGGTGGGCCACAGAACAGCTCTTCCACTGGCCTGATGGTAAAGGGCCTAATCTAATTCTTGATGACGGTGGTGACGCCACACTAATGGTTCATAAGGGACTTGAATACCAAAACAGCGGNNCTGTTCCAGACCCTGATGAAGAAGACTCTGAAGAATGGAAAGTTTTCTTAGAACGAATGAAAACTATTGATACCCAAAATAGTATTGACTGGAAAGAAATCGCATCATCAATTCGAGGTGTATCTGAAGAAACCACAACGGGAGTTCACAGGTTATACCAAATGCAAAGTGAGTCAAACNTACTTTTCCCTGCNATAAACGTCAACGATTCTGTTACAAAGTCAAAGTTTGANAATTTATATGGATGTAGGCATTCACTAGTCGATGGTATTAACAGAGCTACGGACGTTATGATCGGAGGAAAGGTAGCTTGTGTTCTTGGATATGGAGATGTTGGTAAAGGTTGTGCAGCCTCTCTCTCAGGGCAAGGAGCGAGAGTCGTCGTGACTGAAGTTGACCCTATATGTGCCTTACAAGCAGCAATGGAAGGGTATGAAGTCGTGCGATTGGAAGACGTTATGGCGACAGCAGATATTTTCATTACAGCAACAGGAAATAAGGACATAATCACAGCTCAGCACATGGCACGAATGAAGCATCAAGCAATTGTTGGAAACATTGGGCATTTTGATAATGAAATTGACATGGCAGGACTCCAACAGATGTCAGATGTTCAGCGCGTGAATATAAAACCTCAAGTAGACGAATACATATTTCCGGATGGGCACTCAGTCATCGTCTTATCCGAGGGGCGACTTCTTAACCTCGGGAATGCGACAGGACACCCTAGTTTTGTTATGAGTTGCAGTTTCACTAACCAGGTAATGGCCCAAATAGACCTCCATCAAAATGCCGATGAATACGGAAAAGAAGTGATAACTCTTCCTAAAGCTTTAGATGAGAAAGTAGCTAGGCTCCATTTGGATTCTCTGGGAGTGAGACTTACTGAATTGACTGAAGAACAAGCCGACTACATTGATGTGAATGTTTCTGGCCCTTACAAGCCATCGCATTATCGGTACTAAACTTCACTGTACAATTATATGATTAATGCAAAGTCCCCCTAAATGGAGCTTGAATTCTTTGAGTAAAAACCCGATCAAAAAAATACTCCGCTCAGGTGAAGGAAAAAAACTTAAACTTCTTCAGGATTTAGTGCCCGACATCAATGAGCTAGAGCAAGATTTTCAAAAGCTTTCTGATGATGAACTCCGAGGTAAAACCTCAGAGTTTAAAGGCAGAATTGACCAAGGCGAAAGCGTGAACGCTTTGATAATTGAAGCCTTTGGTGTCGTCAGAGAAACAGCCAACAGAGTGTTGGGTCAACGTCATTATGACGTGCAATTAATCGGGGGAGCCGCACTGCATTTCGGGTGGGTAGCTGAAATGAAGACAGGTGAAGGGAAAACTCTCACTTCGACGCTGCCTATCTACCTGAATGCCCTTTCAGGGAAAGGGGTGCACGTTGTAACTGTCAATGACTACCTGGCTACCAGAGACGCTGAATGGATGGGGCAAATCTACAAATGGTTGGGATTAGAAGTAGGACTAGTCGTTCCAGGCAATAGAGACACTCAACACAAACGTGATCAATATAAAGCTGACATAACCTACGGTACAAACAACGAATTAGGTTTTGACTACCTACGGGACAATATGACTCTTTCTCAAGATAAAAAAGTCCAAAGAGGTCACAGTTACTGCATAGTTGATGAAATAGACAGCATTCTGATTGATGAGGCTAGAACCCCTTTAATAATTAGCGGGAAGTTAGCAGATGCCGCAAAAACCTATTANCAGTTTGCGTCAATTGCNCAACGTCTTGTGCGAGATGAGCATTATGAAGTAGATGAGGAGAAAAGGACGGTTGCTCCAACAGAAAGAGGTGTAAGCGCAGTTGAAAAGGCTCTTGGAATAGAAAATCTTTATGAAGGTGTATCTGCTAATCTCGTCCACCAATTTCAAGTCGCATTAAAGGCAAAAGAGTTATTCCACAAAGACAAAGAATACATCATTGCTAACGGTGAAGTGAAGATAGTTGATGAGTTCACCGGTCGCGTTTTGGATGGAAGAAGGTGGAGTGACGGTCTCCACCAGGCAGTAGAAGCAAAAGAGGGAGTGTCAATCAAAGAAGAGAATCAGACACTAGCAACAATCACACTTCAAAATTACTTTAGACTTTACGAGAAACTAGCTGGCATGACTGGAACAGCTGAAACCGAAGCTGCGGAATTTTACAATACTTATGGTCTGCACGTTGTTCCGATTCCTACAAACCTTCCAATCATCAGGAAAGATGAGGTTGATTATATTTATCGATCTGAGATGGGGAAATATAACGCTCTAGTTGAGGACATAGTTGAGCGAAATGAAAAAGGTCAACCAATCCTTGTCGGAACGATATCGGTTGAAAAGTCTGAACTTGTATCCGAATTGCTTGAGAAAAGGGGAGTAAAGCATAATGTACTTAACGCTAAACTGCATGCGAAAGAAGCCGACGTCGTAGCTCAAGCAGGGCGAATTGGTTCCGTTACCGTAGCAACTAACATGGCTGGCCGAGGAGTAGACATCATCTTAGGAGGGAATCCTGAGGCATTAGCTGAAAGGGACCTAAGAGTGGAAGGTCTAGAACTTTCTGACTCAAAAGGTCAAGAAAGATATAAAGCACTTGTCAAAAACTATAACTCAATTTGCCATGATGAAGGAAAGAAAATAAAAGACATAGGCGGCTTATATGTTTTAGGAACTGAGCGCCACGACAGCAGGCGAATTGATAATCAGTTACGCGGTCGGTCAGGGCGACAAGGAGACCCAGGAGAGTCTCGGTTCTATCTTTCTTTGGAAGATGAGTTAATGAGACTGTTTGCGACTGGCGCAATGGATTTTGTCATGAAGAAAGCATTGCCAGATGATGCTCCGTTAGGCGACAAATTTGTATCTAAAGCAATCGAGAGAGCACAGAATACAGTTGAGCAGCGCAATGCAGAGATCAGAAAAAACGTTCTGAAATATGACGAGGTAATGAATGAACAAAGAAAGGTCATTTATGCTCGTCGAAACGAGATCCTCAAAGGGGAAGACCTTAAAGAGGATACGATTGACTGCTTTGCTGCAGCAATCGACGAAGCTTTGAACTCCTATTGCCCAACAGAGCATAAAGATGATTGGGATTTAGATGGGCTAATCACATCCCTCCAAAGTTTATGGCCCCATAACATGGAGCTATCGGACTTGAATCAGCATGATGACATAAATGCTATTTATGAAGAAGCGATGGAGAATGCTTTAGAGTTTTACGAGAATCGTGAAAAGGAACTAACTCCCGAGGTGATGCGACAGGTAGAGGGACAAATAATGCTCCGGATACTTGACCAACGATGGAGGGACCATCTGTACTCAATGGATTATCTGAAAGAAGGAATTCATCTTCGGGCGATGGGACAAAAAAATCCGCTTACAGAGTGGCAACGCGAGGGTTTTGAAATGTTTGAAGCGATGATGGATTCGGTAAGCGAAGATTTCGTTAAATATGTCAGCCATATAGAAGTGGGAGAAGCTTCAGAAGCTGACAGTAACTCAGATGTGTTAGATGAAACCAACGACGTTAAGTACTCAGGAACTGATGAAATAGCCTCTGGGGCTATCGCCGCTATCAACTCAAGCAACACGGCTGGAGTTATGGCCGATAAAGCGCAACCAGTCGTTCAAGAAAGCAACTCAACCAAACAAAAGACCGTGGTAAAGACAGAATTTGAAAAGACCGGCAGGAATGACCCTTGCCCATGCGGCTCTGGGAAGAAATTCAAACAATGCTGCGGTCGTTAATTTTCTCTAAATCAACACATGTAAAACTCTAGGGTAAGATTTTGCCATGTCCGAATCGGTTTCTGAGCTCTCAGATATTAAGGCAAGACTTCATGAAGCGTTTTCGTATCTTCGTATCGAGGAAATCAGCGACAGGAAAACTGAGCTTGAGGACTTAGCAGCGCAACCCCACTTCTGGGATGACACAGAAAATGCAAGAAAATTGAGTCAGGAATTAGCTGAACTTTCAGAAGATATAGGTATCTTCGAATCTTTGAAAGTAAAGATTGAAGATGCTGAAACGCTAATTGACTTAGCAGAAGAGGAGAGTGACGAGTCCATCTTCACCGAAGCATCCCTTCTTTTGAAAAATATTGAAATTGAATTTAATGACCTTGAACTCCGATCGTTGTTTACTGGGGAGCATGATGAGAGAGATGCTGTCTGTCATTTGCAATCAGGAGAAGGAGGAACAGAAGCACAAGATTGGGCTGAGATGCTTCTTCGAATGTATCAACGGTGGGCGGAGCGAAGAGGTTTATCGTTTGAGATCACTGCTGTTTCTGAGGGGACAGAGGCCGGAATCTCATCTGCTGAATTTATAGTCACAGGTAGAAGAGCATACGGGATGCTTCAGTCAGAACACGGTGTGCACCGCCTGGTTAGAATTTCTCCATTCAACAAAC
Organism: Acidimicrobiaceae bacterium; assembly: GCA_002713485.1. Taxonomy (GTDB): domain Bacteria; phylum Actinomycetota; class Acidimicrobiia; order Acidimicrobiales; family UBA8592; genus UBA8592. The sequence goes on along the minus strand of PAWI01000006.1, from coordinate 75,202 downwards.
AATCCAACCGTCATACTTCTTTTGCCTCAATGCATGTAGTTCCTTTCTTTGATGAGCTCCCTGACCAAATTGAGATTGATGAAACAGAATTGCGCATTGATACATATCGATCCTCCGGTGCTGGAGGGCAACACGTTAATGTCACTGATTCAGCAGTTAGAGTAACTCATTTGCCAACAGGTGTTGTCGTTTCTTGCCAAAACGAACGAAGCCAACATCAGAACAAAGAAAAGTGCCTACAAATGCTTGCCTCAAGACTGCATGACCTTCAACAAAAACAACGCAATGAGGAGATAGCAAGTATCCGAGGCGAGAACAAGAACGTTGGATTTGGAAGTCAAATTAGGTCTTACGTTATGCAGCCCTATCAAATGGTAAAAGATTTGCGATCTAACTTTGAGGTCGGATCAGTAGAAAATGTTCTAGATGGAGAAATAGACTCTTTCATAGAATCGTATCTTCGATGGGTACGATCAGAAGCACAGGATACCTGAAGAGCTGAACAACTAAATTACCGAGTGATGCTATCGTCATGGGAAAGCCCAAAGGCGAGAAATGATTAAACTTGAAGATGTAACAAAGGTGTATAAAGGAGAGGTCTTAGCTCTTCGTGATGCTTCATGTGATATCCAAAGAGGTGAATTTGTTTTTCTTGTCGGACAGTCAGGTTCAGGAAAATCAACTTTCCTTCGATTACTCAATAAGGAAGAGGAGCCAGATTCTGGAAGGATTTATATCGCAGGAAAGGAAATAGGATTATTGAACAAGTGGCGAGTACCCCATATGCGAAGACAGATCGGAAGTATATTTCAGGACTTCAAACTATTACCAAATAAAACAGTTACACAGAATGTTGCCTTTGCGCTCGAGGTAATAGGGCGACCAAAACATGTAATTCGAGATCAGGTACCTGCAATCTTGGAGTTAGTAGGTTTGCAAGAAAAGACACATCGATTTCCTCACGAATTATCAGGAGGGGAGCAACAGCGAGTTTCAATAGCTCGAGCTTTTGTAAATCGCCCTCTAATTCTCTTGGCAGACGAACCGACGGGCAACCTTGATCCGAGTACTTCAGTTGGAATTATGCGGTTGCTAGAAAGAATCAATGAGACTGGAACGACGGTGGTCATGGCAACACACGACCGTGGCATTGTTGACACGATGCGTAGAAGAGTCATAGAGCTTAACGATGGGGAAATCGTTAGAGACCAGGCACGTGGCGTCTATGAGTAATAATTTTGGAAATTCTAAATGAACTTTGACTACCTCTTCAGAGAAACTGGCAGAAATCTCAGACGTAATCTGACTCTTACACTTGCATCTGTACTCACTGTTGCTGTATCTCTAAGTCTCCTCGGCGTTGCTTTACTTCTCCAAAAGGGAGTTAATAATGCGACAGATCGTTGGGAAAACGGCGTTGAGTTCATCATTTGGGTTCAGCCAGACATATCTGAGAACCAACGCAATCTCCTTGAGACTGATCTAAACAATTCAACAGGAATCGCCTCATATAGGTTCGTAAGTCAAGAGGAAGCTTTGCAAGAGTTTAACGAAGACTATTTCCCCGATAATCCAGAAATCACCCAATTGGTTACCACTGATGTAATCCCATCTTCATACAGAGTAATCCCAGCACAACTTAACGCGGAGGCTATAGAGATAGTTGCCGCAGGATTTGAAGCTAAACCTGGAGTGAAAAAAGTAGTTCGCGCTACTGATGAGATTTCTAAAATAGAGACCGCTACTGATGTAATCCGCTGGGTTGTCCTCGGAGCTGGAATAATTTTGTTAGCAACAGGTCTACTTTTGATATTGAACACTATACGCATGGCTATGTTTGCTCGAAGAAGAGAAATTGAAGTTATGAAATTAGTAGGTGCGACCAATTGGTTCATTCTTATACCTTTCATGCTTGAGGGGACTTTCCAAGGCGTAGTTGGAGCTGCACTCGGAACTGCATCTGTATATGGGGCGAATAGAGCTTTTGAGGAATGGCTATCTAGCGACAATGTCTTAAATATTCTCCAAAGTTTTGCTGTTTCAAGTGGAGACGTCTGGGAAATAGGATTCTTGCTTCTGGGTATCGGGGCCTTGGTAGGGTCAGTAGGTTCTGCGATAGCTGCATACCGTTTCCTAGATGTTTAATTATCATCCGCGCATAATTGCTATCGGGTATCTGGTCTGCATAATTATCAGATAAAGTCAACCCATGACTCCAGAGGCACCAGAAACCTCTTTCGCTAGCGATAATACGTCGGGGATAATCCCTGAGATACTAGCTGCTTTAAGCGAAGTAAATAATGGCCCAGCAATAGGCTATGGCGATGATATCTACACAGAGAAACTTCGACAGCAGATGAACACACTCTTCGGGCGAGATGTAACTACTCTTATGGCATATGGTGGAACAGGAGCTAACATTGTNGGCTTGCAGGCAATGCTTAAACCTTGGGAAGCAGTGATCTGCACAAAATCATCACATATAAATGTTGATGAATGTTCGGCTCCGGAAAAGTTTCTCAGCGCAAAACTTATTGATCTAGACAGTCCAGATGCAAAAATTAATCCCGACATGCTTCGTAAAGAAATTGAGGTTTTAGGAATCGTTCATCATGCACAGCCTGGCGCAATCTCCATAACACAATCAACTGAATATGGAACTTTGTATTCAGTTGACGAACTCAAGGAGATAGTAAATATCTGCAAAAAATCAGGACTACGTATTCATATGGACGGGGCGAGGATTGCAAATGCTACCGCCGCCCTTGGAATTCCCGTAGCAGAATTTACCAGCGAACTTGGGATAGATATTTTAAGTTTTGGAGGAACCAAGAACGGAATGGCCTTTGGCGAAGCAATCGTAGTATTCAATGATGAATTAGCTACGCCAGCGCAATTCATTCAAAAGCAATCTGCACAACTACCTTCAAAGATGAGGTACATCTCAGCTCAATTCACAGCCTTTTTGGAGAATGACTTATGGCTAAATCACGCCGCTCATGCAAATACAATGGCCAAGCAGTTATCAGAAGGTTTAGAAAAAATTGCAGGAGTAGAAATCACTCAGAAAACAGAAGTCAATGCAGTTTTCGCGAAGTTGCCCAGTGAAAGCATTAGTGTTCTTCGAAATTGGAGCTATTTCTACGATTGGGAGCAAGAGAACGAGATCCGTCTGATGACGAGTTTTGAGACGACTTCTCAGGATGTAGAAAGGATGCTTACTGGAATTGAGTGGGCTTTAAATGGAGGTGCCAATGATAAATCCTGACCAATTATTAGAGAATTTTCGTATTTTCGGAAACCGCATGTTCGATGTGTCAGAAGGGAATAACTCTGAACCAATTGTTGCTTGCCCGGGTTGGAGCGTTAGTGACCTGATGTCTCATGTGGGAACAGTCTATGGAGCAGTAACCTCGGTCATACAATCAGGAAGCCTAGAAAGGCCGACTACTCCATTTCCTATCCCCCCAGATACGGGTCAGATGGAATGGGCTATGGGTAATTTTGGACAACTCATAAAGGTTTTTGAGGAAAGTGACCCCTCTGAAGAGGTTTGGACTTGGGGCAAAGACCAGAATATAGGATTTTTCTTCAGAAGGATGACCCATGAGACACTGCTACACATGAGAGATGTTGAAATGGTCGCCGGTGAGTTCATGTCAGTAAATGGAGATGTTGCTTGTGANGGAATTGANGAATACTTAGACGGCGCACTNCAGCATTCAATGAATCCAAGTAAAATATTNAGGTATCCGCCCGGATCTATTCATCTTCACCGGACTGATGGTGAAGGCGAGTGGCTCATAAAACCCTCTGGTAATAAAATAATAGTTACCAGAGAGCATGCAAAAGGCGATGTGGCAGTTCGCGCCAGCGCAATAAATCTCTTACTTTACCTATGGGGGAGAAAACCAGCAGGGCTAGAAATATTTGGTGACCCTCAGCTTGCTGAAGATTGGGGAGGTCTGTCGCCTTAGCCTACTTTAGGTGGGTAGGTCCTCAAGTCTCCTTGCCATCGGTTCCGGTGAGTGACTTTCTCATATGGCTCTCTATTAAGTAAGCCAAANTTTTTNTTCGGCCATCCCATCGGAATCATGCATCCAATCAATACTTCTTCAGGTATCTCTAGNATCNCTCTNATNGTNGACTCAGCAACGCCTTGAAAAGTTGTGAATACAGTACCAANTCCAAGAGCACGGGCTGCCANAATGAGGTTTTGAGCAGCTGGGTAGATTGAAGACCAAACAAATGACTCCCTAGGTGACTGATGAGGATAGATAGGTTTGCCACAAACAAAGATCAGAACAGGGCAGTCGTGCAGAGTTTTAAGTAAATGTTCCGTACCATCTAGCATTAACCTGTGAGCCCTATCTGGTCGCTCCATAAGAGAAACTCGCTCACCCATTGTTTGCTCGATCGCAGCTGCTATAGCCGCTATTTTCTTTTTATCAGTGACAACCACAAAGTCTCTCCCCTGAGAATTCCCAGGGCTTGGAGCCCAAGTTGCTGCCGTAATTACCTGCTCAATCAACTCGTCTGGAATTGAGTCACTTTTCAGATATCTAATAGCTCTGCAGGTTCCCATAACCTCAAAAATGTCCATAACAACCACCTTTCACGATTGTTAGTTGGGGATTTGCTCAACCCCACCATGATCTAAAGCTGCGGTTACGTGCCGCTCTGACATCATTGAAATAAGTTCCTTACCGCGTTCGTTACTTAAATCAAGTGTCCCCCCTGCAAAGACTGAAGTCGCTAATCCTCCAATAAGGTGAGCATAGCCATAATCATCCCATGCGCTATCAAATGAGTAGCCTTCAACTCCGTTACTGCAAAGCTCATCGTGATATGAAGCCACAAGGGCTTTTTCATTTTCTCGTCTAAGTTCAATTTCCATTGAACCACCCAACAAGTAAGCAAGGTCATACACCCCCGGCCCTCTTCCGATTCCTTGCCAATCAATTACCACTACTTCGTCATTCTCGGGATTACCAAATAGCATATTCTCTACCCTAAAATCCTGATGGGCAAGTGTCCATGGGGCTCGCTCAGCAAGTGAAGTATTTAACTTCAAGTACGATTTGCTAAACTTCTGCAGAAGTTCTGCTCCACCAGTCGGAAGCCCTTCCTCAAATGTCGCAGCATAAGCTGGATATATTTCGGGAAGTACTTGATCAACGTACTCAATTCTTGGACCGTTCATAGAAGGTATCCAATCAAGTTCATCAACCTGTACTTTATTCCACCAGACAGCATGGATCCTAGCTAAGACACGAACAGCAGCCAAAGCTTGACGTTCTGACATCCCTGCAGCNTGATCAACCATTGTCAGGTCACAAAGGTCCTCCATNACGATCACGAATTGTGCTGTCCCTGATTTTATTGAGGCAAAATAAATTTCCGGCAGGCCAGTTCCGGTAACGGCCCCTAATTCGTCATAAAACTTTACCTCTGCTTCAAACATTCCTAATGCAATTCCCTGTTGGCGGTTTTCTTCAAAGGAGGACGGAAGCTTAACTACAATTGATGGTGGTAGATATGATTCATCTGATGCGTAATTGAGCTCAAGCCTGTATATATCTCCCATAAGGCCAACTCCTTCACCTATCTTTTCTGACTTGAAATCTTGTACTTCTGCATCAAGAACTTCGCTAAGCCATTGTCTTGAAACTTCGTCAAATGTGAGCGGTATATTAGGCATGAAAACTCCTTATTGATTTGAACGTTTAGCAGGCGTAAAAGTCGCAGGTAGGTGTTTTACTCCGTGAATGAAACTTGCAGCCAAAACGTCAGGTTCTCCTGACGCTTGGATATCTGGTAACCGACTAAATAATTCACGAAACATTACACTTATTTCTCGTCTGGCAAGGTGCGCCCCCAAGCAGAAATGAGGTCCAGGTCCTCCAAAACCAACATGGTTATTAGGCTGCCGAAGGACATCAAACTTGTAAGGATCCTGAAAAACTTCCTCATCACGGTTTGCTGCAAGGTAGAACATGCATACTTTGTCTCCAGCCTTAATCTCTTGGCCCCTAATAATGGCATCCCGTGTCGCTGTTCGGCGCATGTAGCTCACTGGGCTAGCAAGCCTAACAATTTCTTCAACTGCCGTTGGCGCAACTGCATCGAAATCTGATTCCCAAATCTTCCGTTGATCAGGATTATCTGTTAAGTACTTAAGGCCCCAACCAATAGCATTCCTTGTCGTCTCGTTTCCTGCAACCACCAAGAGAATGAAGAAACTTGCAAGATCACCACTAGTTAGCTTGTCATCCTCAAGGTCTGCATTAACAAGTTTGCTCGTTAAATCGTCGCTATCAATGCCAACCTTTGCATCAGCCACTTCAGTCATAATTGATTGCAAAGTTATTCCAGCTTCCAAAATAGCAGTCAGAATATCTCCGCCAGGAGGTACGTATTCCGAATCACCCGCTCCAAGGATTACATTTGAGCAATCAAATACTTCCGCGTAATAGGAAGAAGGAATTCCCATCAAATCACAGACTATTTTCAGTGGTAATGCAGCAGCTACATCAACAATAAAATCAATTTCGCCCTTCTCGCAGATATCGTCAATTATTGAGGACGCGACTTCTTGCACTGAATCCTCAAGCATAGAAAGCATGCGTGGAGTAAACCCTTTTGAAACTATTCTCCTTAGACGCGCATGGCGAGGGTCATCCATTGCAATCATCGAACTAAAAAATTCATTAAATTCTGGTGGGCTGTCAAGAATAGTTATCCCTTGAGCAGAACTAAAAATATCTGGATTCCTAGAGGCATATGCAATATCAGCGTGTTTAGTCAAGATCCATGTACCTTTCCCTTGCGGTATAGGGGACCCTTCTGGCATTTGAGGCTCAGGCACGAAAGCAACAGGATAATTGTTCCGGTAAATCTCTAGGTCCTTTTCAATCATCTCTTGGGGGCGAACCCAGAATTCCCCATGAATGATGTTTGGTTCGGGGAATACTGTGTCAGTCACGGTGTTATATTAGGTCTAGTTAGCCGGTTGGGCAATTAAAGATGAAGACAAGATTGGTCAATCTAATATGATTGTTTGGTGGAGCTGGGGGGAATCGAACCCCCGTCCGTTTCGGATTCACCGTCCGCGATACGACCATTCCCGAGTTCGTGGTTTTCGGTATCCACTCTGCCGGGTCAGTTGGGTCTGGTGACCACACCGCCGGATCTTTCTCCGATGTCATTGGTCTTTCCTAACGTCAGCGGTCTTTCCCAGCTGTCCACCACTACTTCTGTTGCCAGGCTGTAGTGATCAGGCCCCGGGTATCATTACTGGTCCCAATGACTCTCTAACGCCTGTATCAGGCGGCGAGAGCGACACGAGAGTTGCCGTGTCTTTGTGTGCCCCGTTTTGGAGTCTGAGCAACTCCGGTCGCACGATCCGACGAAACAACCGCCACGTCGAAACCGATCAGCCCCTTGTCAAATAGCATTCCTGAAACTATGTTTGCAAATGCGAATAGCTTCTAGGTCATCGTACCGGATGCTATGAATAACTCCATCTTGGAAGAAAGGCAACCATGCCGGGAGAATCTAACAATGAGTTTGATGTAATCGTTCTTGGGTCTGGGGCTGCAGGTCTGACTGCTGCTCTTGCTGCTTCAGATAATGGAGCTTCGGTAGCGATATTTGAAAAGTCACCTTTCCTCGGAGGCACCACAGCGATGAGTGGTGGTGTTGTATGGATGCCTAACAATCATCATCAAATGGAACATGAGATTGATGACTCGAGAGAATTAGCTCTGAGTTATCTGGAGTCACTTTCGCTTGGTCAAATAGATTCAGACATGGCCGCTACTTATGTTGACCGAGGGCCGGAAATGTTGAAATGGGTAGAAGAGAATACTCCTTGTTCCTTCCATATAGTTGAGGGNTACCCTGATTATCACCCNGAGCACCCAGGCGGAATGAANAATGGTGGAAGGTCATTGGATAACGCTTTATTTCCACTTACAGAACTTGGGGAGTGGGCTAACAAAATTAGAAATGATGGAATGAGACGTCCTGTAATGATTACGGAGACACCATTGGGTGGTGCAACTGTTCCTCCTCCCCGAGAAGTTATGAAAGCTCGAGCTGAACGCAATGAAAGTGGGATGGGTTTAGCACTCGTAGCTGCTCTTCTCAAAGGAATTCTAGATCGAGGAATTGAACCACAGACTGAGTCTCGTGCTAATCGACTTTTAAAGGACGAAACCGGAATTTATGGTGTATCTATCAACTCAGGAGGTTATGAAAAGGAAGTCATAGCGAAAAAAGGCGTTATTATCGCCACCGGNGGTTTTGAATGGAATCCTGAACTTGTTAGAACATTCCTTCGTGGCCCGATGACAGCACCAGCAGGAAACCCTGAGAATACAGGCGACGGCCTTGAGATGGCTATGGAAGCAGGCGCCCGGTTAGGAAACATGCGAAATGCATGGTGGGTTCCAGTTACAAGAATTCCGGGGGAAGATCTTTTCGGGCATCCATCGTCGCGATTGATTATCAGTGAGAGAACGCGCCCCCATTCTCTTATGGTGAACAAATATGGAGTTAGATTTACCAATGAAGCAGGGAACTATAATGCAATGGGTGGAGCGTTCCACACCTTTGATCCTCAAAAGTTTGAATATCAAAACATTCCCTGTTGGCTTATTTTTGACCACCACTACAAGCTCCGGTACGACGTTGCAGGATGTAGGNCAGGAGAAGATGTTCCTGATTGGATGCATACCTCTCAGACCACACAGGGTCTTGCGGAAGCGATCGGGGTTCCTGCAGAATCTCTCCATGCCACCATAAACCGCTTTAATAAATATGCNATTGAAGGTAAGGATCCTGATTTCCAAAGAGGGGAAAGCGCATATGACACATTTAATGGAGATCAAAGTATTGATGGAGTTCAAGCGACACTTCAGCCCCTAGACACCCCTCCTTTCTATGCAATTAAGCTAGAAAGCGGATCACTAGGNACCAACGGGGGCCCCAAGACTGATGTTTCGGGCAGAGTGCTTTCAATCNAAGGTGGTGTCATGCCAGGGCTATACGCTGCTGGNAACGCAATGGCTGCACCAACCGGGATGGTTTANGGCGGTGCTGGCGGAACTATAGGGCCAGCNATGACATTTGGGTACATAGCAGGTATTTCAGCCGCTAATCGATAGGTCCTTGTTTCTGCTGTCTCGCAATAGCCCTAGTAGCCTCTCGCTCTGCTTCTCGCTGGGCAAGTTGGCGTCGCTTATCTACTAGGTTCTTCCTACGGGCCAAACCGAGTTCCACTTTCGCTTTGCCATTTTTAAAATACAAAGATAAGACAATCAACGTAAGGCCCTTCTGGTCAACTTGAGCTTGCAATCTCTGTATCTCTCTTTTATGCAAAAGTAATTTTCTGGGCCTGTCAGGCTCATGAGAAAAAGTGGGGCTCGAATGATCGTATTTACTTATATGACATGAATTCAGCCAGATTTCTCCCTTATGTATCCTGCAGAAAGCTTCTGCTAGCTGAGCTTGAGCATTTCGTAAAGATTTGACCTCACTGCCTTTCAAAACCATACCAGCTTCTATTGTGTCAAAAATTTCAAACTCTCTTTTCGCTTGGCGGTTAGTTGCAACGATATGCTTCCCTGATTTAGTCATGATGATCTGAGAGTAGCGCTAATAGGTAATCTAGGCATGGAAAAGTGTTATTTACCGGACATATCCCGTTGGAAATTAGCGATAACATAAAATTATGTTGGTACTTGATGAAAAGATTAAATCCCAAATGATCCAGCACGCCGTAAGCGTCTTGCCATATGAGGCGTGTGGGCTATTCCTAGCGAAGCAAGGCTCAAATGTTATTGAATCTTTCTACCCGATGAGGAATATTGCAGAATCAGACATCATTTATCAAATAGACCCTTTAGAGATGATGAAGTTGGAGGATATTGCAGACAAGAACGGAAACCAAATCATCGGCGTGATGCATAGTCATACTCACACTCCTGCTTACCCTTCGCCAACAGATGTCAAGGACGCAGGGAACTTTGACCCTCTAGGAACTTGGCACTACCTCATTGTTTCCCTAGAAGATTCAGACCCTTCAATCAGAAGTTTTAGGATCTTAAATGGGAATATAACTGAAGAAGAAATCCAGTTGACTTAGCTTTTAAACATAGCGAAACTGGTGTGTAATTACTAAAAAAACGACATAATTGAAGCATGGTAGCTCACAGTTCCATCCTTGACCTGATAGGGAACACTCCAGTAGTTGATGTATCAAAATTAAGCCCAAATCCTAATGTAAAAATCTTCGCAAAACTTGAGAACCAGAATCCTGCTGGGTCTGTCAAAGATAGGATTGCTAAGTCAATGGTGCTGCAAGCTGAAGAAGATGGTTTGTTAAAGCCAGGCTCCACACTGATTGAACCCTCTTCTGGGAATACAGGTATAGCTCTCGCAATGATTGCATCAATGAGAAATTACAAACTAAAGATCGTATTGCCAGAAAATGTTTCAATTGAACGAAAACAATTGCTAGAAGTTTGGGGTGCCGAAATAATTCCATCTCCTGGAGAGTTAGGTTCTAACGGTGCAGTAAAACTTGCTAAGGAAATTTCAGAGAAAAACCCGGACTGGGTCTTCTTGTATCAATATGGAAATGAATCAAATCCTCAAGTTCATTATGAGACAACAGGTCCAGAAATACTGGCCGATGTCCCCGGNATAACGCACTTCGTGGCAGGGCTTGGGACCTCAGGAACGTTAATGGGTGTAGGGAAATTTCTTCGTGAGCATAAAGAAGATGTTGAAATTCTTGCCGTAGAACCTCCGTCAGGAGAAGTTGTCCAAGGACTTAGGAGCTTGGAAGACGGTTTCATCCCGCCTGTTTTTGAAAATTGGAAAGGATTAGAGATTCTTAACGGAAAACGAATTGTGCGGCCGAAAGAATCTATCCACCACACCAGACTTCTAGCCTCTGAATGTGGAATTTTCTCAGGAATATCCTCAGGAGCGGCTCTAGCTGGGGCTATTAGAGTCTCAGAGAAAATAGAATCCGGCGTAATAGTCTTCATTGTTTGCGATGGAGGTTGGAAATATTTATCTACTGGGGCATGGTCAGGCGATTTGGAAGATGTCGCAAAATCAATTGACTCGATCATCTACTTCTGACTANGAGCAAAAATCTTCAGGAAATCTATCATTTGAATTGAAGAAAAGGCTCTACGATTAAATATGTGCCAAACGATCAACCAATAGGAATCTTTGACTCCGGTTTCGGCGGCCTAACTGTTGCGCGAGCAATAATAGACCTCCTACCATCTGAAGACGTTATTTATTTTGGAGACACTGCGAGATANCCTTACGGGCCTCAGCCACTCGATAAAATAAAAGCTTACTCAAATCAAATATCAGATTTCCTCATGGCAAANTACAACGTCAAAATGATTGTGATTGCCTGTAACACCGCATCAGCCGCTGCTGAAGATAGTCTGCGTCAATCNAGAGAAATTCCAATTATCGGAGTTATAGAACCAGGCGCTCACGCAGTTGTTGAAGTATCAAACTCCAAAAAAATAGGTGTCATTGGTACCGTAGGTACCATCAAAAGNGGAGCATATGATAAGGCTATAAGTAATCTAGCTGATCAAAAAGTGAGTCTGACAAGCATAGCGTGCCCTGGTTTTGTAGAGTTTGTTGAGAGAGGTGAGTTTGAAGGCGAACAAATAAGGATATTAGCTGACCGGCTCTTGGCGCCTGTGGTTGAAAGTCGTGCGGATGCACTTCTTCTTGGATGCACACACTATCCATATCTAGCTCGAGTGATAGGGGAATCTGTCGGTAAGGACGTAGTCCTTGTATCTTCAGCCGATGAGACAGCCTTCGCTGTTGCGGAATCTCTTGAGAAGAGAAATCTAAAAACAACAAGTTTAAATCAAGGAAAGAAGACGTTTATCTCGTCAGGAGATGTATCTTGGTTTGCAGAGCAAGGTCAAAAGTTATTTGGACCTGAACTAGAAAAAGCAATATCCCATAGCTGGAGTTCGAAATTGTGATACCCCCCCAATTAAAAGTGACCGTACTGGGTTGTAGCGGAAGTTATGCTAACGCAGGAGGGGCCTGCACTGGTTTTCTTGTCCAAAGTCCCAAAGCAAATGTTTGGTTGGATGCAGGGCCTGGAACTCTAGCCAATCTTCAAGACCACATAGAGCTTTCTGAGCTTACAGCGATAGTCCTCAGCCACGAACATGCTGACCACTGGCTAGAACTTCCAGTGGTTTACAATGCGATAAGGCATTATGTGATGTGTGACCCTGTTCCTGTCTATGGGACTACCGGTACTTTCGCATTAGCTAAGAGTATGTGCGAAGATATTGAAGAATCCTTCAGCTGCAGAGTAATAAAGGATGGCGACTCATTGACAATAGATGATCAGAAATGGAGATGGTCCCGCACAGATCACTATGTAGAGACTTTGGCATCAAGAGTAGATGTTGGGAGTTCTAGCATGGTCTTCTCCGCTGATACTGGTCCAGGGTGGGATATCAATCAATTGGGTCAGGGCATAGACCTACTTATAGCAGAATCTACTTTCTTGTCGTCGCGAGAGAAAGAAAAGATCCTTCACCTATCAGCTCGTCAAGCAGCGATGTTGGCTCGAACAGCAAATGTCAAAGAGCTAGTTCTATCCCACCTTGCGCCAGGCGAAGACCCAACGAAGCATCTATCAGAAGCACAGGAAACTTTCAAAGGGGAGATTTCGCTAGCCTCTGTTGGTAAAGAATTCTCGGCATAACTTAAAGGAGTCACGAAATGGGACGAACGGATGGTAGAGAAGTAGACGAGTTAAGAGAGATCAGCTTCACACGTGACTTCACGACCATGGCAGATGGATCGGTCTTGGTTACCTTCGGAAACACCAGTGTGCTTTGCACTGCATCTGTTGATGAGGATGTCCCGCGCTGGATGAGGGGAACAGGGACTGGATGGGTAACTGCAGAGTATTCAATGTTGCCAGGGTCATCTCCTGANCGCATAAGAAGGGAAACTAAAGGACCGAAGGGGCGAACTCAAGAAATCCAGCGATTGATTGGGAGGTCACTACGAGCAGTTTGCGACATGGAGTTGCTCGGCGAAAGACAAGTAACNGTGGANTGNGATGTCCTGCAAGCAGATGGAGGAACTCGCGTCGCCTCTATATGTGGAGGTTACCTAGCGCTTCATGATGCACTATCGAGATTACTATTGCGTAAACAAATCACTACCCATCCAATCACCGAAGCTTGTGCTGCCGTATCTGTCGGGATAATCCACGGTCAATCAAGATTAGACCTTCCATATGAAGAAGACTCCAAGGCTGATACTGACATGAATGTTGTGATGACTGAATCTGGAGAATTTATTGAGGTTCAGGGAACAGCAGAAAGATTTTCGTTCTCGAAAGATGAACTGTCGGAATTGCTTACTCTGGCAGAGAAGGGCATCAACGAAATTATTGACCTCCAAAAGGAACTTCTCTTATCTCCACCAGATGCCAGATGAAGCTAGTTTCAGCTACAGCAAACCCTCATAAGTATAAAGAAATGAAAGAGATACTCAGCGGGAAAATTGATCTGTTGCCGAGACCGGATGAGATCCCAGAAATTGTTGAAGACGCGTCAGATCTCAATGGAAATGCTTTGCTTAAAGCCCAAGGAATAATGAAAGCAACAGGATTACCAGCTATTGCAGATGATACTGGTTTAGAAGTAGAAGCATTGAACGGTGCACCTGGGGTACATTCAGCTCGTTATGCCGGCCCAGACGCAAATGGAGGAGAGAACATTGAAAAGTTATTAAACGAGCTCGCCTCAGTTCCGATGAATGAAAGAGGGGCGAGATTCCGCACAATTATAGTAATCCTCTTTCCTGATAGATCTATTATCACGGCTGAAGGCATTGTTTCAGGGAAAATAGCTCTAACGCCGAAAGGAAAATTAGGATTTGGGTATGATTCCGTTTTTCTTCCTGAGGAGGTACCTGGAAAAACTTTTGGCGAATTAACTAATTCTGAAAAAAATAGAATTAGCCATAGGGGAAAGGCATTGCAGGGAATTATAGGAAAGCTCTAGTCAATAGCAGCAGTTGCTTTGCTTGCTAAAAACATAAAAGAACCTCCAAGAAGTGCTGCCCCAAAAGAACAAAGCCAAGCGTAGCTATAATCAAACGAATCAGCGATCAACCCAAATCCTAGTGGGGCAAACATCGCACCAATTCGAATGCTTGTCTGAACAATAGCTGTTGCTTCACCAGGTTCGTCACGATGATTTTCAATGATGCCTAACAAAGCTAGGCCTGGCCAGGACCATCCGATACCAAATATAAAAAGAGATCCAACNGCAATTGATACTTTTGATTCGACCGCAAATAAGATAAAAGCTACAGAGCCGATNAGAAGTGAAGCTGACACTGCTTTAAACCTGTCAAAGTGAAAACGGTCAGCTAGGTAACCCCAACTCAGACGTGAAAGAATCATCAAAAGGCCACCTAGTCCAAGGATCAGGCCAGCGGTGCCGTTGCTGTATCCAGCATTTTTTGCAGAAGTCGTTAGAAAGCCAGAGACGGTAACAACCGCAGCGGCAGAGAATGCCCCAGCCAAAGCCAGAAGCCGAAGGTGGGATAAGCGCCACATTTCACGACGAGATGAATATGTTCCTTTCTTCGTAGGTGAAACTGAGGGAATGAAGAGCCATGCTGGGAGAGCAAGGGCTGCTACAAGAAGAAAAGTACCCTTCCATCCAATCAGTCCACCAAATGTTGGAACTGCGAAGCCTGCAAGTGCTGTAGCAAAAGGAACGGCAGATTGTTTTACGGCCATAGCCATACCTTGTTTCTCTAAGACCACCGACGAGGATATTAACGAATTAGTAGCGGGATGGATAATTCCTTCGGCTACACGATTCAATCCAATGAACAAGAGAAGCAAAATAAATGTGTCACCCAAAACCCCAGTAAGGAAAGCAGCNATTGCGGCAATGGCGACGCCATACCTCAACACCTGTTTTGGCCCTCTTCTGTCGGCAGTNCCCCCAAATGTCGACATAACAATGCTTGAGACNAAATAGCCGAAGGTAAGGATTAANCCTAATTCAGTATCGCCAAATGATAAATCGTTTTTTATTTCAGGAGCATAAGCCCCTAGTAGAAAGCCTGGTAATGCCACCAACGCTATTGAAGAGGCCGAAGCTCCTGTGGGGCGCCAAAAACTCCGGTTACTTTCACTAAGAGGATTTTCAACTGTCACTCTATGAAGTTACTTCTTATTTATGAGTAAACCTCATTTATTAATATTGTCATACTGACCAGATATAATGGTAGAATCATGATTAAAGATATGAATATGCAACCAAATTCAAAGTCGTATGCTCTGCAAACAGATCGGTATGAGTTCACCATGCTCGATGCATTGGTGCAAGCTGGCCGAGCTGAGAAGAGGTCGGTATTTGAGGTCTTCTCACGTGATCTTCCAAATGGGCGACCTTTTGGAGTTTTTGCGGGTATCAACCGGACCCTCCCAAAAATTGACCACTTTTCTTTTGATGATGAAATCCTCCGGTTTCTGAAAGAAGAAAAAATTGTCTCAAAAGATACTCTGGATTACCTATCGTCATTCCGATTCAATGGTGACGTAACATCCTATCAGGAAGGTGAAATCTACTTTCCCAACAGCCCTGTAGTAACAGTCGAGGCAACTTTAGGAGAAGCGTTACTCCTAGAAACACTTATACTCTCAACAATCAATTTTGATTCTGCCATTGCAAGTGCTGCTGTGCGCATTGTTCTCGCTGCTAAGGGAAAATTTGTGATGGAGGCAGGGTCCAGAAGAGTTGATCCGGAAGCAGCTGTCAATGCAGCGCGTGCAGCTTATATAGGAGGCGCCCACGTCACATCAAATTTAGAAGCTGGCAGGAAATGGGGTATCCCAACAGCTGGCACTGCTTCTCACGCCTTTACACTCTCATTTCCCTCCGAATTAGAGGCCTTTGAAAACCAATCAAAATACTTAAGTGAGAATTCAATTTTCCTTGTTGATACGTATGACATTGAAACTGGAATAAGGAATGCGGTTAAAGCATCAAATTCAAAATTAAAGGGAATACGAATTGACTCAGGTGACCTTGTCGCTGCATCTAAGACGGCTCGAAAACTACTTGACGAACTTGGAGCACCCCAAGCACAAATTATGGTATCTGGAGACTTAGACGAGTTTAAGATCCTAGATTTGTCTCAAGCACCTATTGATGCGTTTGAATCCGGGCACAAGTTAGTAACTGGATCAGGTGCAGCCTCAGCTGGTTTCGTATACAAGTTGGTTGCAAGAGAGAATCATCCCAAAACCGAAAAAATGGTGCCCGTTGAGAAAAAGTCAGAAGGAAAGAGATCTCTGGGCGGAAAAAAAATCGCAAAACGTAAACTACGATTTGATGGTATTGCTATTGAGGAATCAATTTTTCTAGACCAGTCAGTAGTTCAAAATACTTTGGGTAACGCCTACCGAGACCTCCAAAGCCAGATAATGCGTTCGGGGGAATACGAGGATCTGTTGACCGTGGACGATGCGAGAAATCACCTCATAAAAACGGTTTCTGAAATTCCTGACGAGATCCGATTACGCGTTAACGATGAGCCTGCCGTGCCTACCACTGTCTATCCTGTGAGGCCACATAATGACTAGGTTTAGAAGAGCGCTCGTGATCGTCGATGTTCAACCTACCTTTTGTGAAGGAGGTTCTTTGGAGGTGCATGGCGGACATGCTGTAGCAAAAGAAATTTCGGACTTCGTAACTGAGAATTATGAATATGACTGCATTATTACCACGCAAGATTGGCATATAGACCCTGGCCCTCACTTCTCTGACCAACCTGACTATGTAGACAGTTGGCCAGATCATGGAGTCGCTGGAACCAAAGAAGCCGATCTGCACCCCGAACTCGCATGCATAACTCAAAGGATAAATTACTCAGTCAAAAAAGGAATGTTTAAAGCAGCCTACTCAGGCTTTGAAGGGTTTGATGATGAGGATCAAAGCCTAAAACAAATCCTAGAAAAGGAATCAATAGAGTGCGTTGATATCGTTGGTCTTGCCTTTGACTATTGTGTAAAGGCAACTGCAATTGATAGCGCTCAGCTTGGTTTTGATACAAGAGTATTAGCGAAGCTAAGTGCTTCAGTTTCTCCAGAGCTCATGAAGGATGTATCCAACGAAATGGAAGCCCATGGTGTTGAGGTCGTCTACGAATGATGTCAAAAGGAGATCAAACGCTTAGGTACTTATCAGAAGAGGATATTGACTTTGTAAATCGATACGATCCTACAAATTATCCACCCAATGCCGTGACAGCTGACGTGATATTGTTGACCATCCGCTCTGGCAGACTCGCTGTTCTATTGGTTGAGCGTGCAAATTCACCGCAAAGCGGTTCTTGGGCGTTGCCTGGAGGTCACCTCAATCCTAAAGAGTCAATTAATGAGACTGCTCTAAGAGAATTAGCTGATAAAACCGGACTCACTGCAGAACCAGCACACCTTGAACAATTACAAACCTATTCTACCCCAGGCCGAGATATAAGAGATTCTAAAATGCGAGTTACGTCTGTAGCTTATTTGGCCTTCATGCCGGACCCAGGTACCCCGAGGGCTGGGTCAGATACTCGATCAGCTCGATTCTGGGCAGTAGATGACTTACCTGAGTTCAACTCTCAATTAACCTACGAAGAAGGGCCAGTTCTGGCGTTTGACCATGCTGACATGTTGCGTGACGGTCTAGAAAGGGCCGCATCAAAGCTTGAATACACGACCTTAGCAACGGCATTCGTAGATGATCAGTTCACTATCTCAGATCTGCGCCGAGTTTATGAGGCAGTGTGGAGAAGTGGTATTGATGCAGCAAACTTTTCGCGTAAAGTCAAAGGCACTACCGGATTCATTGAGCCTACAGGTGTTAAGCGGGCGACTGGCAGGGCACCAGCAGGCTTATTCGTCAAAGGACGAGCCGGTCTCATATCCCCTCCATTTTTCAGGCCTGTAGAATAGCGAACAATAACTCGGTTTAGTGTGCAAATTATTTAGATATCTGGTGTAACCTTACGGAACCAAGCGCCGGTGGCGGAATTGGCAGACGCGCAGGGTTTAGGTCCCTGTGTCCTTTAGGATGTGTGGGTTCAAGTCCCACCCGGCGCACATCAAATAAAATATGGCGTAGAGGAATAAACCCTCTAAAATCAAATAAAGCCTAACTGTGACTGGAGTCGAAAACATGACTATCCCTACTCAAGCATCTGATGATATCTCCCGACTTGCGGGACAATTTAATATTTACTCCCAATTACTGAGAAACAGGATTGTCATGCTGTGGGACCAAGTTGACGATGAGATTGCAAAAGAAATAACGGCACAGTTGTTGTACTTGGAAGGAGAGGATTCCGAAAAGGATATTTGGTTGTACATCAATTCCCCTGGAGGGTCCGTAACAGCTGGCATGGCAATATATGACACCATGCAACTAATAAAGCCGGATGTGTCAACTTTATGTTTAGGTTTAGGNGCTTCAATGGGGCAGTTCCTCCTCGGGGCAGGTGCTCAAGGTAAAAGGTATTCGCTAAAACATGCTCGCATAATGATGCATCAACCCCTTGGTGGTATCCAAGGACAGGCATCAGATATTGCTATACAAGCAGAGCAACTTAGTTACATCAAAAAACTAATGGCTGAGTTGATAGCCGGGCATACAGGTCAGACAGTTGAACAAGTCCAAACAGACTCAGATAGAGACAGGTGGTTTACGGCTGATGAGGCCAAAGAGTACGGTATCGTNGACCATGTNATCACCTCTCGTGGAGAAGTTGATTAGCTNACTAATCTAGTCGTTTAAATCTAGAGGTATCTCTGTAGCAGGTGTAGGAGATTCAGCTTCAAAATTGATTCCACAAACACTCTGACCGTAATTTTCAAGTTCCTCAATAGCTATGAGTTGTTCGTTGATCTTGTCTTGGAATTGCAAAAGAACTGTAGGCCTATCGTCTGGTGATGAGGAGACAAGAGCCTCAAGTATTTCCTTGTATAGATCAANGACTATTTTCGTGCTTGCTGNAATTTGATCTG
Organism: Acidimicrobiaceae bacterium; assembly: GCA_002713485.1. Taxonomy (GTDB): domain Bacteria; phylum Actinomycetota; class Acidimicrobiia; order Acidimicrobiales; family UBA8592; genus UBA8592. The sequence continues at coordinate 56,076 of PAWI01000006.1, read as the reverse complement.
GAGGTTCCNTAGCTAACTCTTCTAGATCTTGGATCGCTTGGTCAACGCTAGTTGGATTATTGAATTCGTAGTTGTTTAGTGGGGCGTCTGGCCCAGCAATATCAATAAATTTTTCACAGAACACTAAAGGATCTACTGGGCCATTTGAAGAGCATCCAAATGTTATCGAAATCACAAACAGAGCAGAGAAAATGTATTTGAACATACCTCAGTTGCTTGACGCAATATCTCTCAAATTCTCTATGGCCTTTGCTGGTCCATCGGGGTGATTAAATATAGCGCTCCCGGCTACGAAAACATTCGCTCCTGCTNATGTTGCTTGGTTTATGGTGGCCTCGTTTATNCCGCCATCAATTTCAATATCTATGGACAAACCTTGACTTAAAATCGTATCTCGTAACTTGGCTATCTTGGATTCTTGGGATGGTAGATATTTCTGACCCCCAAAACCTGGGTTAACTGACATGATCAGTACTTGGTCAACTAGATGCAATACGTTAATGATACTTTCAATGGGTGTGGAAGGGTTCAGTGTGACTCCAGCTTTTGCTCCTAATTTCAAAATCTCATTCAGTGTCCGGTCTAAGTGGCGAACGGACTCAACGTGCACCATTATTAGCTCACATCCTGCTTCAATGAACAAAGGTGACATCAGATCAGGATCTTCNACCATTAAGTGTGCCTCAAATGGAATTGAAACACTCTTTCGGCAAGAGGCAACCGTATCAGGGCCCACNGTCAAGTTTGGAACAAAGTTGCCGTCCATTATGTCCCAATGAATTCGATCTGCGCCAGCTTCCTCTAGGGTTTGTAGTTCCTCTCCTAAACGGCTGAAATCTGCAGGGAGAATGGAAGGGCAGATCTCTATTGAAAGGTTTTCCCCAGTCATTCTGATTTTCTCCTCGTCAAACTTGCTGTTCAAGATACAATACTACGCAAACATTGCCCTTGTNGANGTTAATTNCTTATCTTCCAATNTCAGTGGCTTTCNCTTTTNTCNAGTTGGGAAAATGGCATTTGGNTTAAGTATGCCTGTAGGGTCAAATGCTTCCTTAATTTTTTTGAAAAGTGCTATCTCATCGGAACTACGCTGTAAATGCAAGTANTGCGATTTCGCTCGTCCTATCCCATGTTCAGCCGAAATGCTTCCCCCTAACGAAGCAACAAACATAAGCACTTCTTTCTCCATCTCATTTTCTTTCGGAGCAGAATTTAACACATTGACATGCATATTCCCGTCAGCAGCATGGCCAAATATATAAGGAGAGCTATGGGCGTTTACGTTCAAACAGATATTTTCAATTTCATCAAGGAAAGTTTTTAGTTGGCCTAAGGGTAGAGTCACATCCAGNTTGAGGGGTGTGCCTTTTGAATTCATGGCTGCAGTATGGAGCTCTCTGTACTGCCATAACTTTCTCTGGTCATTAAGCGTGTTTGCTATGAGAACATCATTTCTATTGCGAAGAACCTCNCCCATACTGCCGATATTTAACCTATCTGTGACACCAATTCTGCCTGTGAATTCGCAGAGTAAGTATGTTGAATATTTCCCATTCCAAAGAGATGGTAAGTTAAAATATTTTATTACCAGATCCAATCCCTTACTAAAAAAGAGTTCGCAGGCGCTCAGGTCAGATCCCAAGCTTGTGCAGGCAGTCGCTGTTTCTAGCGCATCTTCAATCGAATGGAAACCAAGTAACAGTACTATGGACTCCTCCGGTCTAGGCCACAATCTCAATTCAACTTGAGTGATAATGGCAAGTGTTCCTTCACTTCCACACAACAAGCTAGGGAAATGGTATCCGGTGTTGTCTTTTTGTAGTCCGTTTAAATTACCAATTACTGTTCCTGTTCCTGTCACGGCTTCAACGCTTACTAATTGATTTCGGGTGCTTCCATACTTCACAACATTATGACCGCCTGCGTTCGTCGCGACCGTTCCTCCTATGGTGGCTGAATCTCTGGCGCCGAAATCAATGCCATAAATTAGGCTTTTGGATGCTGCTAGAGCTTGAATTTCTGAAAGTGTTGCTCCTGCTTCTGCTCTAATATGGCTATGGTTTGCCTCAGAAAAACTAACTTGATTCATTTTTTTCAGTGAGATAATTAACTCTCCGTTCATCGGCACGCTTCCCCCTACCATTCCTGTATTCCCGCCTTGAGAAACAACATTGACATGGTTTTTAGAGCACCAATTGAGCGTTTTTGAAACCTCTGAAGTTGACCGGGGGGAAATAACTGCTTTCGTGTGTCCCATAAATCTTCCGGTCCAGTCATCACAAAATTGTTTAGTTATTTCAGGGTCTTGTTTTATACGGTCTTTCCCTAATAAATTCTCTAGTTCTGTCAGGTTCACATTCTGATCGTAATACTCTCATAACCTCTATATAAGGATATGAATTGGTAAACATAGCAAAATAAGGCCAGTGATCTTCTACACTTTTATAAAGTGAATAAAAGATCAGATAATACAGAAAAAGAGCATTCAGCATATCCTTTNGCGATTCGTTTTTTTACAGAGATGAAGGCCCTAGGCGTCAAAGAGGTAGCGGTTTCTCCTGGGTCAAGAAACACTCCGTTAGTTTTGGCGGCTGATGTTAGTGGACTGTCAGTCAGGGTTTTTATTGATGAACGAGTTGCCGGTTTCTATGCTCTTGGGAGTGCCAAAGTAACCGGCGCCCCTGTTATTTTAATTTGTACNTCTGGGACTGCGCTNGCTAACTATCTTCCCTCTGTCGTTGAAGCTAATCACTCTGGAACACCTATTGTAATCTGTTCAGCTGATCGGCCTCCCGAGCTGCGGCAGTGGGGTGCCGGTCAAACAATTGATCAGGTTCGGCTATATGGCACAAATGCTAGATGGTTCTATGATTTGCCTGTTCCCAGCGAAGTTGATGCANCATTGGCGCAAAGCATAGCAATACGAGCATGGGATAGGTCTGTTGTTGGCAAAGGGCCAGTTCATCTGAACTGGCCACTACGCGAACCTCTCCTTCCGCAAGGGGATCTGGTACCTCAGGATCCGCAACTGGAAGCCTTTCCCTCCTCAAATCTTTGCGAGGCTGGCAATCTCAGAATTATTGAATTGGGAGAGANGNATGAGAGGGGCCTTATATCTCTTGGGCCCAATGATTTTGATGAAGAATCTCTTCANCAGATTCTTTGGTTCTCGGAGAAGGTGGGGTGGCCAATTTTGGCTGATCCGGCCTCGCAATTGAGGGGGATGGAAAGCTCAGGAAATACTATGATCACAACAGGTGAAGTATTGTGCGGATCTGATCAATTTGTTTCCTCACTGGACGATGTGGAGGTGGTTATTCAAGTTGGGTTAGCACCGACTTCTAAGGCATATAGGAAGTGGTTACAGAAAAACCCTCCAAAGAAGTATGTACTCGTAGCACCGGCCATTGATTGGGTTGATCCAAGCAACACCATAACTGAAACGTATCAGGGGGATTGCTTCTATGATTTTGAGAAAGATGAGGAATGTTTTCGTTCAAGCTCCCCATGGCTGGAAACCTGGATCGATGCGAATAACATTGCCGTATCCATAATTAAGGAACATCTAAAAGATGATGGAAATGAGCTCTCAGCTGTAGCTGCGGTTATGGAGGCAGTAAATGATGATTCACGAATTATGTTATCTAACTCAATGATTATTCGTGATGCCGAATTAGCTTTTCATAATGATGGAACTATCTTCAGAACTCTTTCTAACAGAGGGGCCAATGGCATCGATGGCATTATCTCTACAAGCCTTGGGGCGTCTAATGCTTCCGATGGAAAAGTTGTTTGTTTGATTGGTGACGTAGCTGCCGCACATGACTTTGGCGCTGTCCTTGCTGCTTCTCGAATGAAGAGCGATATGACCATCGTGCTCCTAGACAATAAGGGTGGGGGAATCTTCTCTTTCCTTCCAATAAGGGATGAACTTGATAGAAAGCAGTTTGAAAAATATTTCCTAACATCACCGATGGTCCCTTTCGCTGATGTCTTTGGCTCTTTGGGTTTAGAAGTTTCAATCCCTCAAACTCGTGATGATCTTCGTCTGGAAGTGAGTAAAACAATGGGTCGGCCAGGGCTTTCTATTGTTTATTATGAGAGTGATGCAGAGGCAACTGTAGAAACTTTCCGTTTAATTCGTGAACAATTTAATCAGGAAATTACCGAAGAAGGGTGAGAGAGATATGGGTAGCCCTATTCCTCTATATCAACCCCAAATGCCTAATTCCCCTTCTGGAATGATTTTGCATGGTTTCGCTGGAAGCAGTGACTCTATGTTAGAAATGGCTAGCCATTTGCATTTCAACACTATAATTCCTGACTTAATCGGTCATGGAAAAAGTCCGTGTCCTGAGGAGTTAAAGCACTACACCTTAGATGCCATGGTGAGCCAAATCCATGCGGTTGCTGAAGTTTCTTTTGAAGAGTCATTTGATCTCATCGGGTATTCTATGGGGGCTAGATTAGCTATTGAATATGCCCTTGAGCATCAAGACAAACTCCGATCGTTGATTTTGATTGGTGGAACTCCAGGTATAGATGATGATGCTGCAAGACATGAACGAGCATTAGAAGATGTAAAAAAAATTGCATTTCTGGAGGATAAAGGACTTGAGCAATTTATTAATTTTTGGGAATCGCAACAGATATTCGCTTCACAGAGGTATCTATCTCCTGAAACACAGATGCGACAAAGGCGAACTAGGTTATCNACAAAACCGTTTGCCCTAGCTAGCCATCTACGGGCATCGGGAACAGGTGTCATGATTTCTCGTTGGAGTCGCCTAAATGAACTTAAAATACCTGTGCTGCTTATAGTCGGTTCAGAGGACAAGAAATATATTGAGATAGGGAGGCAAATGCAATCAACCATATCGTCATCATCCTTATCAATAATAAATAGCGCAGGGCATGCGACTCACCTTGAACAACCCGCAAATACTGCAAAGGCAATAGATAAATTTATCGAGGGCTTGACTAATGAGAATTGAAGAAGTGTCATACGATTTGCTACGACCAATAACAACTTCAAAAGGAAAAGTAGGAGTGCGAAGTGGCTGGATAATCACCCTAGAAGAAGGCGAATTCAGTGGACAAGGAGAGGTGCTTCCCCTTGAAGGATGGTCAGATCTGACCATTGATGAGGCGTATTCACAACTCGTAGAGTGNGATAACTCACTAATGGGCACTCAGCGTTTATCAAAAGAAGTGCAATCGGCTATCAATACAGCCAGTTGGAACCTTGAAGCTGCTAAAAAAGGAACATCACTATCTGGTCTAATTGGAGCGGGAAAAGATCATGTTCGGGTTAATGCCCTCATTGATGGCTCAAACCAGAAAAATCTGAGAGATAACGTGAAGGAATCGCGTGCAAAAGGCCTAAACGTTTTTAAAGTTAAATTGGGCTTTAGAGATGATCAGGAAAGAGTAGAGCTACTGTCAGAAATAATTCAAGAAGGTGAGAAAATCCGATTAGATCCCAATGGGAACTGGTCATTGCAATATGCTGTCACGTTTCTTGATAGGGTCAGGAAAACACTTGGGAGTCGACTTGAATACGTAGAGGACCCAGTAGCTAACTTAGAAGATCTCATGAAGCTACGAAGCATAGTTCCCGTTGAAGTAGCTGTTGATAACCTTTGGGCTTCAATGGAGGATTTGGACACCATTACCTCTGAAAATTTAGGGGACTATGTCGTAATCAAGCCAGCACTCAATGGAGGAATCGACTCTAGCTTGGAGTTTTCAAGATGCGCTTCGGATAATGGCCTTCAAACGATAATCTCGTCTACATATGATGGGCCCATTGCACTCGGCGCTTGGTGCGCTCTTGCGGCAAGTTTAGCTCCTGAAGCTACACATGGTTTAGGAACCGCTGACCTCTTTAATGATGAGAGAATAAAGCATTTGACTCCCACTGCGGGCAAAGTTTTTTTTGCTTCTTGATTAAATCAGATGCCGTTGTATCTTTCCCATTGTATTTCGGGGGAGTTGATCTACAATTTCTATCGTTTTAGGCAAAGCATAATTTGGTAAAGACGAACTTAACCGATCTCTCACTTCTTCAATGCTTGGTAACTCCTCAGGCCTATTGGTCACTACAACGATTGTTACGGATTCTCCCCATTCTGAGTCTGGACGGCCTATGACAATGTTCTCAGGCAATAAGCCAAGCATGTCTAATTCGTGTTCAACCAAAGCAGGCCAAACCTTTTCACCTCCTGTGATAATCGCATCGTCTAGTCGCCCAGTTACGACAAGCTTATGATCTTCGTCAATGAATCCTGCATCTCCAGTAGGGAACCAAGATCCTTCGTTCCTGAGAGGTGCTCCGATGTAACGGTTGAAGAGAGTTGGCGTTTGGACCCATATTTCGCTATTTCTTATCTCCACTTTCACACCAGGTAATGGAATCCCATCGTAAACGATGCCGCTACCTGTTTCGGTAAGTCCGTATGTCCTAACAATATTCTTTTGGAGCCCCTTGGGGATAGCGGATCCACCAATAAGAATCTTACGAAATAATGATGCATTCACTCTTTGTAATGCTGTGGGAACTAATGAAACTAGCGTTGACCCATTTTTTCCTGCTTCGTTGCAGAGTTGGGCATCAAATTTATTTAGCAACTTAAGGCTGACTCCATTTTGCAATGCTCGAGTTATCACTGAGAAGCCTCCTATGTGCGAGACTGGCAAGCAACACAGCCATTCGTCCGAGCTTTTCTCAACGTTCAATATTGAAGATGTCATTTGTGAAGAAGCTTTTATTGCTGCATGGCTGAGAACGACACCCTTCGGGTTTCCAGTAGTGCCACTTGTGGCAATTACTAGAGCATCATCAGGCTCCATAGAGGGGGCANTAAACTTAAGGGTTTCTGTATCAGTAATAACTTCNGCTACACCTAGTCGCTGCACTAAATCNCTTTTTTTCAATTGTGGAAGTCTTTGATCAAGTGGAAGAACAGAATTCCCTTGGTCCCATTGCGTCAATATATGGTTCACAAGAGTCTCACTAGTATCCATGTCAAACGCTATTAATTTACCCATTAATACATATTGGCAGAGATCTTGAGATTAGTAGAAGTGCTAAGAACTAATGTACTTTAAGAGAGTGGGACTAAAAAATATTTGTGTCTTCTGTGCTTCTAAAGATGGCAATAATGAGACTCTTCGAGTACTAGCCCAAGAATTGGGCGAAAAGATAGCGCTTAATGGTTTGGGGTTAGTCTATGGTGGTGCGCAGATCGGACTCATGGGTCTGGTCGCTGATGCGACTCTGGCGAGTGCAGGCGAGGTGATNGGGGTGATTCCTGAAACGTTAGCTGACCGTGAAGTAGCTCACCCAGACATTACGTCATTGATAGTTACTCGTGATATGCATGAACGCAAGAAAAGAATGTACGAACTTGCAGACGGATTTATAGCCCTTCCCGGAGGTATGGGAACTTTAGAGGAGATCTTTGAGGCTGCAACATGGACNAAACTAGGTATGCATTTGAACAGNAGATACAAGCCNGTTGTTCTCCTTGATGATGGAAAATTTTGGAAAGGCATGACTGAATTTCTTGACCTGCAGGTCTCTGAAGGTTTCGTAAGCCAAGACAGCAGGGATATTGTAGCCAGCGCCTCCTCAGTAGATGAAGCGATCCGATTAGTTGTAAACAGAACCTAAGATCTATGGGCGAAACAAAAATCCATAAGGCGGTAAAGTAGCAGTATGAAAGTGACTTGGGTTGGATCGGGAGATACNGTATANGACCGTGTAGGCGGAAGTGACTGGTTCTANAAGCTTCTTGACTACTTTTATGAGGATNTAATTCGCAGGAATGAGATTCGTGATCTGTACCCTGATGACTTAACAGACTCAAAGAAAAATACCGCAGACTTTCTCATACAATATTGGGGAGGTCCCTCCGAATACTCCGAAAGGCGTGGCCACCCAAGATTAAGGATGCGGCATTCCCCGTACCTAATAGGAGACGAACAGAAGGAATCTTGGCTCTCGAGCATGAAATTCGCACTTGATCAAATGGAGGTAGAGAAAGAAATCTATGTTGCGATGTTGGAATACTTTCAAATGGCGGCTGAGCACATGAAAAACGTGATTGTAGAATGAATACCATTGTTTAGAGCAGCCAATACTTGTTAAGCTAAACTCATAATGATGGATGAACTAAGTTATTTTCCTTTTGATTGCGATAATCATTATTACGAGGCAGAAGATGCATTCACGCGCCATGTCCCGCGCGAGTGGCAACGACGGTGCGTCCAATGGTGCGAGATGAATGGTAGGAAGCATCACATAGTCGGGGGGAAGCTAAGTTTAGCCGTAGCCAACCCAACGTGGGATCCGATCGCGAAGCCAGGTGCTTTGCATGATTACTTCCGCGGTAACCCGACCGGAAAATCTCCGCTCGATATGCTCAAAGACCGCGAACCACTCCCTAAAGAATATATGGATAAGGACGTAAGAGTTGAAAAGATCGCTCAGCAGGGGCTTTCGGCTGTCTGGCTGTTCCCAACCTTAGGGGTTCTCTATGAAGAGCTCTTAAAAGAAGATATTGATGCAGTCAAAGTTCTATTTAGGGCGTTCAATCAGTGGCTGAACGAGGATTGGGGCTACAACTATAAGGACACGATCTTTGCTGCACCATACATAAGTTTATGTGACGTTGATTTCGCAGTTGAAGAACTAAAATCGGCTCTTGATAATAATGCCAGAGTTGTTTGTATGCGACCCGCAGCCGTTCTAACGGGTGACGGTTATAAATCGCCGGCGGACCCCTTGTTTGACCCCTTCTGGAACTTATTAAATGAATCTGGAATTCCCCTGGTTATCCACGCTGGTGATAGTGGATATTCATCTCAGGGCTATGCAGAAGACGGATTTGGTGCCAATTTCGGCGGAGGAGCATCATATTCCCCATCTATCAAAGCGTTCAATATTGAACGGGCGGCTTTGGATTGGCTGATGACAATGTCTCTTCAAAAAATGTACGAACGTTTTTCAAATTTGCGAATCGTATCTGTCGAAAATGGATCTAGCTTTCTCCCTGATCTGTTTCGTAAATTACCTCAGCAGAAAAATAAACTTATGGGTTGGTTTAAGGAAGACCCTTTAGAGTTATTTAAACAACACGTTTGGATAAATCCATTTTGGGAAGACGACCCCTATGAGGTTGCAGACCTTATGGGCGCCGAAAGAGTCGTCTTCGGTTCGGATTGGCCGCATATTGAAGGAATGCCAGCTCCGCTAGATTATGTTATGGAGTTGAAGGAATTCTCTGTCGAGGACCAAAAGAAGATTTTGCTTGACAACGCTGTTGAATTAAATCAACCTCAGCCAATTCGCTAACGACCCCCGCTTACTGTGATTACTTCGCCAGTCATCCATGATGATGCTTCTGAGCAAAGGAAAAGAACTGCCCCGGCAATATCACGAGGGGTACCTAGCCTTTCTAATGGGACTCCAGTTTCTTTTGCGTATTGAGGTAAATCTTCCGGAGTCATGTTCATCACCTTAAAAAAAATGTCTGTTGGAACCGCTCCGGAAGCAACCGCATTGCATCTGATATNAGGGCCTAACTCATGTGCAAGGGAAGCAGTAAGGACATTCACNCCNGCCTTTGCAGCAGCATAGTGAGAATTATTGGGGACAGCTCCCCAAGATGACCGTGATGATATATTTATTATGCTTCCTTGTTTCATGTTCTTTGCTGCTACCTGACAGCCCACGAAAACGGAAGTCAACGTTAGAGCTATTGTCCTATCCCAATCTGANCGAGAAAGATCCGCCAAGGGCGACCGGCCTGTACTTCCACCAACGTTGTTAACCCAGATANCAATTTCACCAAATTCAGAAATAGCAGATTTCGCAAGTGAACTCACTTGTTCGTCATTTGTGACATCACATACAACAGGATGTGCAACGCCTCCGGCCTCAATGATTCCACTTGAGACCTGCTCTATATCAGCTTTGGTGCGCGAAGAAACCACCACTTTCGCCCCTGCTTCTGATAGAAGCTTAGCTATTCCTTCNCCAATTCCTTTTCCGCTTCCAGTGATGACTGCGACTTTGCCTGAAAGATCAAAAAGGCTGTCTGGGGTCATCTCGATATATTAATCTAAACCGCTAAAGCGGTCACGCTACAACTACTTCTTCCTCACGTGTGGTGACATGATGGCTATGGAAGTTCCTATTGGTAGTTGGCGAGTTTTGACTGTAGTTATTTTTCTACCTGGTTGAACAGCGTCTTTGACGGGACTGCATAGCTTCCCCATTTTTCGAACAGTTTCATCAATATCTGAAGAGACTAATGCTAGTCCCCAAAACGAAGGTCTTCCCTCCGGAGTGGGATTGTCAGGACCGACTAGCTCAAGAATTACATCACCAAGCCAAAAAAACGACTGGCGCATTCTATTAGGTGTATTTCCAAATTTGCGGACTCCTTCCAAATTCAGCCCTGCTTCTTCAAGAATCACCGTTGTTCTATCACAATCAGGTGAAGTGACGACCAGATGGTCAATCCTTTCAACGTGATTTGAGTGCGGTGGGCATGGGGGCTTTGGACCAGTCTTTTCTGCTGGTTCAAATTTAAGTGAATCCAAATTCCCACTAATTCCATTGACACATACAGAGTTGATTCCACTCGTTTGTGAATTGTGTGCAAACCACAATTTTGTGTTCCCTACTGAGATAGATGCCCCTGACGAATCAAAGTCAACATTAAACCCGATTCTCTCCCATGATTCAGGAGTCTCGCATAGATTTATCTGGAGCAGTTGGTTTAAATCTTTCATTTTAACAAAATACCAGCTTCATAAGCTCAAGAGGGTTTCAAGAGCGCATCCACCAAATTAGTTAGACCAATGAGAAACTAGGTGTAATGACGGTCAAAACATCAAATCCAACTTTGACATTGATGGCGACAGTATCTGCAGCTGTCCTAGTAGTAGCAAACATATCATCCCTAAACGTGGCTTTGCCCGAACTTTCAAGAGAATTAGGGGCAAGCCAGTCAGATGTTCAATGGATGGTGGATATATACGCTTTCTTTCTTGCATCTCTCCTCTTACCTGCCGGGGCATTGGGCGACAAATTTGGTCGCCGGTCTATGTTACTGATCGGAGTGACAATTCTCGGAATCGCAAATGGTGCGACTCTGTTTACTGAACACCTTGATTTTATAGAGCCTGATGAAGCAAGACTAGTGATAGCTTTCAGAGCTTTAAGCGGAATTGGGGCTGCTTTTATCTTCCCTGCGACATTATCTACGATAACCACAACGCTGCCGCCTGATAAGAAAGAACGAGGAGTAGCTATTTGGACAGCATCTGTTTTCTTTGGAGGTTTGTCGGGAGTTCTCCTCTCAGGAGCCCTCATAGAAAACTATTCATGGGAATCAGTTTTCTTTGTCATGAGTATTTTATCCGCTTTTATTCTCATACTCTGTTGGGTTTGTTTACCCAATTCGTCTTCTCCTGATGACTCCAACCTTGACCCGTTTGGAGCCTTATTGTCTTTACTTGCAATAGCCGGAATTGTATTTGCGATTATGGAAGGGCCAATAAAAGGCTGGAGCTCGGATTTAATTTTGTATAGTTTCACAGCCGGTGGAATTTCTCTCATATCATTTGTGCTCTGGGAGTTGAAGACGAAAAGGCCTTTGCTTGATGTGCGCGTTTTCAGAGACCGATCAGTTCGCTCGGGATCATTCTCCTTATTGGTACAATTTACAGTTGCTTTTGGGTTTTTCTTCGTAGCTGTTCAATTCCTTGCTTATGTTCTTGGATATGGCCCACTTGATACTGGCTTAAGTTTCCTCCCGACTGCATTGGGACTTTTCCCGGCGTCTCTATTAGCTATTCCTTTGACAAAACGATTGGGATTTCGAGTCGTTGGATTTGCGGGCCTCTGCTTCCTTGGAGCATCCCTTTATATGGGAACTCGTTTCGGACCAGATACTAACTTTTATGATTTTGCGTTAATTGCCATAATCTACGGGGCCGGCATAGGTTTGGCCTCACCGCCTGCTACAGAAATTCTTGTTTCATCTCTGCCAAGTGAGAAACAAGGAGTAGCTTCTGCCCTTAATGACCTTCTGCGAGAACTAGGGGCAGTTATCGGAATAGCAATAGCGGGTTCCATGTTCAACAGTGGATACCGAAGTTCAATTGATACTCTCAAGGAGTTTCCTGATGAAATTCTGCAACTTGCTAAAGAAACACCCGCATTGGCTCCACAGTTAGCAACTTCTTTAGATACTTCAATGAATCAGTTTTTATATGAAGTAACTGCTTCGGTAGCTAGAGGTTGGAGTAACTCTTTGTGGTCATTATTCTTTATTGTCGCAGGTGGAGCAATATGTTTTATTATTTGGGCACCCGGAAAGAGATCCGAAAGCAAGAGCAGTTCAAAGGAAAAGCAATTCGTTTCAGGGTTGCTCTACCGAGAAGTCACAACCTATGTTGAAATTGAAGGTGGGAAAAGAAGGGACCGTATACGGGTGACCCAGAAGAGATTTAGTGAGGAGTGAATCAATTGCTTCCTCTTAACTCAAAACCTTCAAATTTAGGATGTTTGGTATATCCACTGTCGGGCACAGCAGGATTTATTGTATTTCTATTGCTCTTTGCTGCGATGGGATTCTCCGCCCTCTTTTCTTTCTGGATAGCCACAGCCGGGGCTTTTGTGGGTTTGTTCATAGCACGTGCGCTTTTGAGATCAGATAAGATTAAGCCATAGATAACGAATGGGAAAATGGGTAGCACTTTAGACAAACTCAGAACTGGATTGGTTATCAATGGAGGTCCGCGTCCGAGNAGNAACGTTGTTGATTTTCTCCCAAACGCAGATTTGATTTTCGCTGTTGACTCTGGTTTGGATAATGCATTAGCCNTAGGCATTACTCCAGACATCGTTATTGGTGATCTAGATTCAATATCAAAACAAGGTTTAGATTTCGTAGACGAGAATTCAATCCAATTAATAACCTATCCTCAAGATAAAGATAGTTCCGACTTAGAGTTGTGTTTAGCTTATGCTGCTAGAAGCTGCTCATCAGTTACCATTGTTGACTCAGGTGGCGGAAGGNTGGACCACCTTTTCGGTTTNTTCGCNTCCATGGCTTCTAACGTAACTATTCCAATCTCTTGCAACGCGTTTGTTTCTAATTCCTTTGTGCATGTTGTCAGNGATCACTTGACAGTTAAACAAACGCAAAACAATCNNATCTCAATATATCCTTTCGGCGGGGATGCAAAAGGCGTCTGCCTTTCAGGTTTCCGATGGGACCTTACCCATGAAACATTAAGCCCTAACTCAACGCATGGACTAAGCAACGAATTAGTGTCTGTATCCGGTGAGATCTCTCTTGANCAAGGTGTNTTATTAGTAATCCAGCCTGACTTTTTCGGTATCTAGACGGCTTGAGCGCTCCAGCGGCCATTAAAANTATGTAACTCTAAATTCATCCCGAAACATTTGGATAGGTTTCCTCCACTTAACGTTTCAGCGATTGTTCCAGATTCCATACATGANCCTTCTTTCATAAACAGGACATGGCTGAAACCTTTCGGAATCTCCTCCACATGATGAGTGACCATAACCACCGGTGGAGCAAGGTCATCGTTGATAAGCGATGANAGGGAGTGCATCAGATCTTCTCTTCCTGGNAAATCCAATCCTGATGCGGGCTCGTCAAGTAGTAAAANTTTTGGGTCNCTCATCAAACTNCGTGCGAGAATTGTCCGCTGCTTCTCCCCAGACGAAAGGTTCCCAAATCTACGTTTGATAAGATTCCCAATTCCAAGGGTTTCCATATGCTCTCTAGCTTTTGACCTATCTTCTTCCGTGTAGGTGTGCCACCAAGGTTCAAGNGCTCCAAACTTAGCGGTCATAACAACATCCTCAGNAAGTAAGTCCGGTCGGAGTAGTTCAGAAACTCCATGGCCTGTAAATCCTATCAAGTGCTTAATTTTTCTCATATCTGATTTCCCTAGCGNATGTCCTAGGACNTTTACAGACCCAGAACTGGGATGCTGGAACATTGAAGCTATACGGAGGANAGAGGTCTTTCCGGATCCATTAGGTCCCAGAATCACCCAATTCTGATTGTTTTGAATCTCAAAGTCCACTCCACTCAGAATATTTTTGCCATCACGAGTCAACGAGACATCGGTTAGTCGAAGAATGGTCTCAGGAGTCATAAATCTGTGTTGTTTTCTTCCATTGTTGATGCATTTCTGAATAGGCTCCCTCTTTATTCAAGAGTTCATTGTGGCTTCCGCTCTCAACGATCCTCCCATTGTCTACAACTATAATTCTGTCAGCCCTCATCACGGTTGCGAGCCGATGAGCGACAATGATCGCTGACCTTCCATCGAGTATTGCATCTAGAGCACGTTCTACTTGGCTCTCAGATTGTAAATCAAGATTAGAAGTAGCTTCATCTAAAACAAGAACTCGTGGTTTAGACAGAAAAGCTCTCGATATCGCTATCAGTTGTCTTTCGCCCGCACTTAGTGACGCCCCACGCTCATGAATAACTGTGTCAATGCCATCCGGAAGAGAATCTACCATCGGCATTAGTCCAGAAGCATCAAGTGCTTCAATGATTTCATCATCAGAAGCTTCGGGTCNTGAAAAACCCACGTTTTCGCGTATTGAACCAGCNAATAAAAATGGCTCCTGAGGGACTACCCCTATTTGTTTTCGCAGAGATTCAAGTTGAACATTTCGAATATCGTACCCATCAATTAAAACTCTCCCGCTAGAAGGGTCGTAAAAACGTGTCGCTAGCTTTGCAACAGTAGATTTTCCTCCTCCTGTCGGACCTACAATAGCGATTGTCTCTCCNGTCTGAATTTTAAAGTTAATGTTCTTCAACACAGGATTGTCTTCAACGTATGCAAAGTTGACATCTTCAAAAACAATAGATCCTTCAATATCTGGAAGGGGTTGCGCATCAGGTAATTCAGTAACTGATGGGGATGTCTCCAGCAGATCCCTTAATTTAGCGACNGCAGCTTGTCCTTGTTGATATCCATTATAAAGTTGAGTCAACGTCTGTATTGGAGTAAAGAAGGCNCCAAGATATAGCAANAATGCTGTTAGTTCTCCTATCTCAAGTTCCCCATTCAATACCATACGGCCGCCTACTATGAGGACCAAAGCTCTACCAAGGATAGCTATAGATTCAGTTCCCGGAGTATAAATTGAGGCAGCCTTTACGGCATCTAAGTTAGCGTCTTTATGCTCTCCAACTATGTTCGTATGTCGGGCAACATTGTATGCCCTCCTGTTATGGGCAGTTATGACACGAATGCCAGCCAAACTTTCCTGTAGGTCTGATAGAACATCACTTATCTTATTCCTAACGATTCGGTAAGCGTTTGAAGATTTTCTCCTAAACCACTCACTCAACACGACTGTTATCGGAACTACAGCAAGTAGAGTTATCAAAGCAAGCTTTAAATTCAGGAACAATAACACAATTGTTATCACNACAACAGTCAGTCCCTGTACAGCAAAATTCACCAGTCCCTCTTGGAAAAGTTGCGATAAAGCTTCAATGTCACTGGTCATACGGGTCATAAGTACACCNGCTTTTTCATTGGTATAAAATTCCAATGACTGCCGCTGTAGGTGGCTAAATACTTTGATTCTCAAACTTTTCATTAANCCTTCTCCAAGCGAACCCGTGTATCTNATCCGATACCATGCGCTNAAAGAATGAAGCAGAATNCTNCCAAGATATATTACTGAAACNATAAGAAGAACAGATCTGTTTCCNTCTACAACTCCCTCNTCAATACCAAANTTCGTCAGTAAAGGTCCAGCTTGGAGCAATATACTTTCACCTATAACCAAGACCATTGCAAATAGTANTTTCCATTTNTGAGTTCCAAGAAAACTTCTAAGTGTGAATGGAACNTCAGGCTGAACAAAATGATNGAATTTTATGTTGGNCAGTTGATGTTCNGGTTCTTCCTGCAGAACACGCTTTACCTCATCTTGTAAATGGCCTGGAACACCAGCATGAGGAAGTCCCGCATCTCTTGAGGAGGTCACAGAATTAGCGCCACCAAAACCGATCGGTGCACCGAACCCCATCAGAGCATCTCCCCATATCCTGCAGATTCTGCTTCAGCGATAATAGATGCATATAACGNNTTTCGGTCTAACAAAGAACTGTGACTACCCGAATCGGTAATCCTTCCACCATCAAGCAAAACAACACGATCTGCCAAAGCAATAGTCGACATTCTTTGTGCTATTAGTATTGTGGTTGTCTCCTCCAAGCTGACTTTCAAAGATTCATGTATGAGAGATTCCACACCAACATCAATTGCACTTGTCGCATCATCTAATATCAACAGGCTAGGGTTCTCCAACAAGCATCTTGCCAAAGCAATTCTCTGCCTTTGTCCCCCCGATAATGTGTAACCACGCTCNCCGACGACAGTAGAAAATCCATCTTTTAAGTCAGNAATAAAGTTGAATGCCTGAGCATCCTTGGCAGCCTTATGAATGTCNGCTTCAGAGGCGCTTGGATTTCCATAAGCAATATTCTCTGAAATGCTCGTAGAGAATAGGAAAGGNTCATCAAAAACAATTCCTACTTGNCGNCTNAGAGAGTTCAACTGAATATTTTTAATATCAATTCCATCNAATAAAATAGTGCCTGAATCAATATCGTAGAAACGAGTGAGTAGTCTCGCTATGGTTGATTTTCCTGATCCGGTTCTTCCTACGATGGCCACAGTCTCACCGGCATTAATTNTTAGGTCCAAATTCGAAATGATAGCTGACTCGGATTTAGCATCTTNNCCCTCTCCCANCATTTCAGAACCTTTATATGAGAAACTCACATCGTGGAAAGAAATAGACTCACTTACCTTCTTAAGTTCCATCGCTGATGGAAGGTCAATAATTTCAGGAACTTCATCAAGGACTTCAAATATCCTGCTTGCCGAAGCAGACGCTCGCTGCGTCTGAAGTAGGAGAAATCCGAACATCCTAAATGGTGCTTGAAGCATGATCACATAAGCATTGAACGCAAACAAAGTCCCAATAGATACCTGATCATCTATAGCTAGAAGTCCGCCGTAGAGAAGAACTATCGCCATCCCGACCCGAGGCAATGCCTCAATCACCGGATTAAATTTGGCTCTTTCCTTAATAGTCTGAACGTTTACCCATTCGATGTGGCGGGCAGCTTTTTGGAGTAACCCAACTTGATTTTCTTCAGCGGCGAAAGATTTTACGACACGGGTTCCATTAACATTCTCATCAACTATCGTTGCCAGTTCGGCCAATCTTGCTTGGCTGACCCAGGTTAATGGAAAGACAGAATGACGGAGTTTTTGTCCAAAAAAATAAACTCCCGGCAAAGTGCAAAGCGCAACCAATGTTAACGGAACGTGAAGTGTCATCATAAAGCAGAAGGCTAGGATGAACGAAATTATGCTCATTGCTATCAAAGGGCCGAATGCTAAAAGAACTTGGATAGACCTGATGTCACTGTTTGCTCGAGAAATAACTTGACCGGATTGGGTCCTATCAAAATAAGCAAAACTCAGTTTAGTTATATGGGTGTATAGCAATGTTCGTAGATCCGTTTCAACACCCCATGCCACCCTAAATAAGGAAATTCTGTATAGAGCCCCCGTGAGAAATCGTCCAAAGCCAACAGCAACAAGAACAAGTGCCCATATCGTGAGGTTTCTTCTGTCGCNTCCTATCGTTGAATCAATAGCCTCCTTTGCTATNGCGGGAACTGCAACATTAAGTATCAGAGCTANGACTCCTACGCATATNCCCAATACCAGCGGTTTTCGGTGTGAACGAGCAACNGGTAGAAGACGTCTAACCCAACCTAGATCTTTGTCAGCATTTATGGANTTTTTGGGAGGAGGGTAATCTATNGGCGATTTTGGTTGCTTNGAGTCACTCATTATCATCAACGCCCTTTGCTCTCTCTAANTACACCGTAGATCAAAAGCATATTCACGGAATGATCGTAGAAGAATTGTGCAAAAGTTATCAATGTTAAGCAATCAAATATTTTCGGTAAAAATGATTCACCAAGCTAACATGGGAGGGTCTCTGAAGGAGTTCATAATAAATACTGAAGCGGGTTTGGTCTTAATTGCTGCAATGATCGTTGCGACTGCATTTTTTGTCGCTGCTGAATTTTCCTTAGTAGCTAGTAACAGAAAAAAAATTGAAGAAGAAGTAGCAAATGGTCTACGCTCATCAAGAGTTGTTCTTGAGTTAGTAAGGAATCTTTCATACCACCTAACTGGTGCTCAGCTTGGCATCACAATAACTGCTGTGGTCCTTGGNTTNATTGCCGAGCCGACTATCGCCGGGCTCATAGAGGAACCGTTATTTGACATTTTCGGAAGGGGAGTAGCTCAATCATTGTCCTATATTATTGCGATCAGTTTAGTCACTTTCCTAACGATGGTTCTTGGCGAATTAATCCCCAAAAATATTGCAATTGCGAAACCAAACGTCATGGCCAAACTGCTCGCTAGGCCATTCAAAATCTACAGTTTCCTTGCAAAACCATTTATTTATATAAGTGATCTGGCAGCGAATAAATTGACGAGATCACTGGGAGTAGAACCCACTGAAGAGTTAGATCATACCCCAAGTATTGAGGACCTTGATTTAGCTATAAAAGTCTCTGGAGAGGAAGGTACTCTCGCACAGAGAAAAGTAGATTTACTCTCTAAGTCAATGAAATTTGCGGAAAAGCAAGCCAACGATGTGATGACGCCCAGAGTTGCCCTGCATTCGTTGAAAGATGAATCCACAATTGAAGATTTAATCAAAATAAGTCTTGAGACAGGTTACTCCAGATTCCCAGTGACAAAGCGTGATTTAGATAATGTTCTTGGCGTGGCTCACGTAAAATCTGCTCTTTATGTTGACCCCGAAATGCATTCAACAGTCAAAGTTACAGAAATTATGAGTGACGTGATTGCTGTTCCGGAAACCCGTGATTTGATCTCTGTTATGGCAGACATGAGAAAAGAGAGAAGACCTATTGCCATAGTCATTGATGAACACGGTGGAACCGAGGGGCTTGTTTCTGTAGAAGACTTACTGGAGGAAATAGTTGGAGAAATCGAGGATGAGTATGACTCTATTGATGAATCTCACCAAGCAAACCGCAAGGGCGTCTTCACTATTCCAGGTAGTCTTCGACTCGATGAGATAGAGGAAATTTGTGGACTAAAATTTGAAGAAAAGCCATACGAAACCATAGCTGGTTTTATTTTGGACCAGTTACAAAGAATTCCAAGCGTTGGAGAGGTGTTTAGATATAAATATTGGAAAATCGAAGTATTGGAGATGGAGAAACTGAGAATATCAAGTATCCGCCTAACAAGTCCTCCTTTTCGTTTCTCCGATAAAGGCGGAGAGGAGTCTCAGTGATCATTACTCTAATAGCGATTTTCATCACTTTATTGTTGATACTTCTTAATGGAATTTTTGTTGCTGTTGAGTTTGCGGTGGTTACGTCCAAAAGGTCAAAGATGGTGAACCTCGCTGAATCTGATAATAAATCTGCGAAAATGGGTCTTGACCTAATGGTAAATCTGCCTCTCTCAATATCTGGTGCGCAACTTGGTATAACAATAACTTCCCTTGGTTTAGGATTGGTTGCAGAGCCAGCATTTGCCAAAGTTATAGAAAATTTAATTACCGAACCGCTTGGTTTCCCTAAAGCTCTTTCGCATGCTTTAGCGTTCGGCGTAGCTTTATTCATCGTCGTATTTATGCATATGGTCATAGGAGAAATGGTTCCTAAGAACTTAGCTTTGACTAATGCAGAAACTGTTTTGTGTAAAGTGGCCCGTCCTCACAGATCCTTTGTGATTATTTTCAANCCGGTTATTTGGTTTCTGAATAAGGTTTCAAGNTTACTTCTGAAACCCTTTGGNATTGATCAAGTCGAAGAACTTGGAAATGCCTACACTGCTCAAGAGCTACATAAACTAATCGGCGAAGTGAAAACTGGGGGAGACCTTGATCAAGGTGAGCACGATATCCTCGAAGGAGCACTCCTGTTTCAGGATCAACGCGTTAACTCTGTGATGGTCCCATGGGAAGAAGTGGTCAGTGTCTCAGAAGAGGACTCAATTGAAGCTATCAGGCTCATGGCTGTTGAAAGTGGGCACAGTCGTCTACCCATTTATTCCGATGGGAATATTAAGGGGTTTCTCCATGTTAAGGACCTTCTTCGACATGAGAGGGAGAGTAATGGGTCCGATCTCACAAAGGATAGGATCCGAGAAATTCTTATTATTTCTCCTGAACAAACATTGGACGATTTGCTAAGAGAGATGAGAGAAACTCAGATTCACTTTGCACTGGTTGGAAAATCCCCCAGCGAATTCGTTGGCATCGCAACATTGGAGGATGTGCTAGAGGAGATTGTTGGCGAAATCATTGATGAGTCGGACAAGATATCTCCTCATTAAAGTAGGGGAGTTCCTAAGCCCCCACGGCGTGATATCCCCCATCAACATGGAGCATGCTTCCCGTTGTCATCGGAAACCAGTCTGATAAGAGTGCTACACAAGACCTAGCTACCGCTGACGAATCTTTAACATCCCACCCTAAAGGGGCCCTCTCATCCCAAGCGTCCTCGAATTCCTTGAAACCAGGGATGGACTTAGCAGCCATTGTTCGAATTGGGCCTGCTGCCACCAAATTAACACGTATGTTTTCAGGGCCAAGAGATCGTGCAAGATAACGAGATGCCGATTCCAGAGCAGCTTTAGCTACTCCCATCCAGTTATATGCTGGCCAAGCAAACCTAGCATCAAAATCTAGGCCCACTATTGAACCTCCATTGGTCATAAGCGGGGCAGTGGCTTCTGCAACAGTTTTAAGTGAGTAAGCTGAAATATTGAAACCCGGAGAAATGTCTTCCCAACTGGCAGCAAAGAAATCCTCCCCTAATCCAACTTCAGGCATAAAACCAATAGCGTGGAGTGCCCCATCTACACGATTCCACTTCTCTTTAAGCCTCTCATGAATATTTGAGACGTGCGTTTGGTCTGTAACGTCAAATTCCAAAACCTCAACATCGCCTTCAAGCTTACGCGCGGTTCTCTCCGTTAGCCGCAAACCACGACCAGCGCCAGTAATAATGAGATTAGCACCTTCGGAAAGAGCTAATTCAGCTACTCCGAAAGCCAAACTCGCATCGGTAAGTACTCCTGTAATCAATATATTTTTATCCTGAAGTATCCCCATACGTCTCCAATACATAGGCTTAACTAAGACATTACATGAGCCGATTAGATATTTCCGGTTTACTAAATCCATTCTTTGTAAAATAAATACATCTAAATCTGTTGGATTGATTGACTTCTCCGGTATGTTCAACACATGAAAATTGGTATTGTAGGCGGGACAGGGCCAGCAGGAAGAGGACTAGCTTTGCGGTTGTCCTCAATTGGATATGAGGTAGAAATAGGTTCTCGATCATCAGGAAGAGCAGCAGAAATAGTAGATGAATTAATTGAAATCTGGGGTGATAGGGGTTACAAGCTTTCAGGTGTAAGTAACGAAGAGGCCGCCCTTGCAGAGACCGTTGTTCTTGCGACACCATGGGATTCATGTGCTCCGACTGCTAAAGCGCTTAAGAAACAATTGAGCGGAAAACTTGTTATCTGCATGGCAAATGCTTTGGCACGCGTTGGTAATGAATTCCATGCCTTATACCCGCCTAGAGGATCCATAGCTGCTGATGTTCAAGCAGCGATACCAGGCTCAAGAGTATCAATGGCCTTTCAACATCTACCAGCCAAAGAATTAGGAGAGATAGATACTCCCATGGAAGGTGACGTATTGGTATGTGCTGATGAACAATCAGCAATAGATCAGACTATTGAAATCGTCGGGAAAATGGACAACTTGCGCGGACTTGATTGTGGAAGCCTTGCGAATGCAGCCCCAGTTGAGGCATTCACCGCTGTTCTCCTTCAGCTGAATAAGCTTTATAAAACACGATCATCAGTTAGCATTATCGGCCTCGAGTAACATTTGCACTTCACTAAACTAGTTGTGCCCTACAATGACAATGAAACCTAGGTCATAGTCAGATAATGCAAATTTATAACACGGCAACAAACAGTATTCAGGATTTAGAGTTCGGACCGGTAGTAAACATTTACACATGCGGTATTACCCCTTACGATGCAACTCATATCGGGCATGCTGCGACCTATGTAACTTATGACGTTCTTCAGAGAAGGTTGCGTGATTTAGGGTTAGAAACTAGATGTGTGCGTAATGTAACTGATGTCGACGATGACATACTTCGGAAAGCGAGGGAGTTAGGTGTCCACTATTTAGATTTAGCAGCGAAAGAAACCGATCGTTTCGACAACGATATGCGTGCGCTTGGAATGATCCCATCGTGGAGTGAACCTCGTGCCACTTCAGCAATTGCTGAGATACGAAAGTTTATTTCAAAACTATTGGAGAAGGGAGATGCCTACGAAGTAGATGGGTTCGTCTACTTTGATATATCAAGAAGTAGTGACTTCGGAGCAATGTGTGGTCTCGAACGGTCAACCATGTTGCAATTGGCTGCAGAGAGAGGAGGGAACCCAGATGATCCTCTGAAACGCGACCCCTTAGATTTTGTATTATGGCAACCATCTCTTGCAGACGAACCAGCATGGGAAAGCATGTGGGGTCCAGGTAGGCCAGGGTGGCATGTTGAATGCTCCGTGCTTGCCATGCGAGACCTTGGTGTNGAAACAATAGATATTCATGGTGGCGGGTCAGATTTAATATTTCCACACCATGAATGTGAGCGGGTCCAATCGGANTCACTTACCGGGAAACCATTCGTGCGTCTGTGGATGCATCAAGCAATGGTAGAAATGGACGGAGAAAAGATGTCTAAATCACTTGGAAATCTGGTCTTTGTTTCCGACCTAAGAAAGCAATACGATCCAAGAGCGATAAGGCTTGCTCTAATCAATAATCACTATAGGNAACCTTGGTCNTGGAGCGCTGATCTTATGGAAAAAGCCAGTAATCGTTTAGATTCTTGGATTAATGCTGGTTCAGGTNATGCAGGTCTAGAAGAAGTTCGTGNATNTCTTGANNACGATTTGAATACGCCCGAGGCTGTNAAAGCTATTGATGCACAAGTCCTNGCTGGGAATGGCATCTCACAAGCAGCGATGTTGTTAGGTGTAGANGTAGAGAAAGAATGAATTCATCGNATNTGCNCGTTTAAAAGCTTAAATCAAAGAACTATTAGATATTCACAGATTTAGNTAACGGTGATCGGTAACATACATTCATGCCAGTTATCTCNGTTACTCTTCCCGATGGATCCAAAAGAGATTTAGAAAAAGGTTCTACGGGTGCAGATCTAGCCTCAGATATTGGTAGGGGTCTTGCAAAAGCTGCAGTTATTGCCGAGATGGATGGTAAGGAAGTTGATCTCGCTACACCACTTAAAAATGGGTCAGAGGTTAGCATAATAACTTCTGAATCGGCTCAGGGGTTAGAAACTATTCGTCACTCGACAGCTCATATTTTAGCTCAGGCGGTTTTAGAGTTATACCCGGGGGCTACCTTTGCTATTGGCCCACCCATCGAGANCGGATTCTATTATGACTTTGATATCCCCGGAGGGGTGGCTATCAAAGAGGACGAACTTCAAAAGATCGAAAATAAAATGCGTGAAATNGTAAAAGCTGATCAAGNATTTGTCAGAGGAGAAACNTCAGTTGAGGAAGCCCTTAAGATGTTTTCCGATCACCCTTATAAGTGCGAAATAATCGAGTCNGCTGATAAGTCGGAAACGGATGGCAGCGAAACAATAAGTTTCTATCAGAATGGGGAGGGATTTGTTGATTTATGTCGAGGGCCTCACGTCCCTTCAACAGGAAAGGTAGCTCATTTCAAATTAATGAGTGTTGCAGGTGCGTATTGGCGAGGCGATGAGAAGAAACAGATGCTCCAACGAATTTATGGAACGGCTTGGGCGACTAAAAAGCAATTAGATGACCATCTATTACGACTTGAAGAAGCTGCGAAACGTGACCACAGAAAACTTGCAAATGAACTGGACCTATTGAGTTTCCCGTCCGAGCTAGGTGGAGGTCTTGCAGTTTGGCACCCTAAGGGGGCTAGCATCAGAAAGTTGATGGAGGACTACAGTCGTAAACGTCATGAAGATGGCGATTACAAATTTGTCTATACACCTCACCTCGCCAACGCAGAACTATTTAAGACAAGTGGTCATTTAGATTTCTATTCCGAGGGGATGTATCCGCCGATGGAGATGGATAACGGGGAATATTACCCGAAACCAATGAATTGCCCCATGCACTGTCTAATTTATAAAGCAGGAACGAAATCATATAGAGATCTTCCTCTCAGACTATTTGAGTTAGGTACTGTCTACCGCTACGAGCGAGCTGGGACACTCCATGGGCTAATGCGAATTCGTGGTTTCACTCAAGATGATGCGCATATCTTTACTACTGAGGAAGGACTATCTGATGAGATATCTAATTTACTGACTTTTGTTATGTCTGTTCTCAAAGCGTTCGGATTCAATGATTTTTCTTTCAATCTTTCCACAAGAGACCCTGAAAAGTCAGTAGGTTCCGATCAGATCTGGGAAAGTGCAACGAAAGCACTTAAAGAGGCACTTGAGAGAGAAGATTTGTCCTACAGCGTTAAAGAGGGTGATGCAGCTTTCTACGGCCCAAAGATTGACATTGATGTTTCTGATGCCATTGGTAGGTCATGGCAACTCTCTACGATTCAATTAGACTTTAACCTTCCGGAGAGATTCAATCTGAAGTACATTGATTCCTCCGGTGACAGAAAACGCCCAGTGATGATTCACAGAGCTTTAATGGGATCAATTGAGCGGTTTTTTGGTGTTCTCATTGAGCATTATGCAGGCGCTTTCCCTACTTGGCTTGCTCCTGTTCAGGTCTCAATCTTGCCGGTTGCAGAAGAACACGAAAACTACGCTGATCAAGTTGCTGAAATTCTCCGAAAGAAAGACTTTAGAGTTGAAACCGAACGAGCCAGCAATTCATTGGGGAAAAGGATCCGTGACGTCAAGTCTCAAAAGATCCCTTATGTGCTAGTCGTAGGGGGTGAGGACGTAGAATCGCAAACAGTTGGCGTAAATCAGCGTATAGGGGAAGTTCAAAGGGGAGTTCCTCTAAACGATTTTATTGAAGACCTTGAAGACGAGGTTAGAAGTCAGTCATGATTCAATCTGGCGCATCCCGTCTGAGAGTTCTTTGGTCTGGATGGAGGAAATCCTATGTCGCCGGGGAAACTATTGAAAAATCAGACAACGAGCAGATGGAATCAGACAGTGTATTCAATGANATTTTCAGCGGAGAGAAGAAGAATGAGTCGGATTACATATTGTTTGAAGGTGAACATTGCGCAGCGATACTAAACAAATACCCGTATGTGAGCGGTCATATACTTGTTCTGCCTAAACGAGCCACGCCAAGCCTCCATGATTTAACTAACTCCGAGAGTGAGGAACTTTGGAGGATAATAAATGNCGCTGTCAAAGCAATTTCGACTGCGTATGTCCCAGATGGAATAAACGTCGGAATGAATATAGGTAAAGCAGCAGGGGCTAGCATCCCAGAACATCTACACGTTCATTGTCTACCGAGGTGGGAAGGGGATACNACATTTCTGACCTCAGTAGCTGAGGCGAGAATGATACCTGAAACGCTCTCATCGACTTATGAAAGGCTCCGAAGGGCTTGGCCCACAAAATGATTATCATTATNCCTGAAAGCGCAATTAATATACATATATGACCAGTTCCGANCACCCCGCTGATATTTTGCCTGATGACCTAGACCCTTCTTATGGTGCCGACANATATCAGATCCCAAATAATGACAAAAGGAAATTAGCTGGTTATCTATATCTCCTAACCGGTNCGATACTANTATTCCTGTTTCTCGTATTTGACAATTCAGCACTTGTTAANCGAGGNTTTTTATTTTCCGGTATTGGGATATGCGCCTTTGGCGTCTACAACTTTTGGGCTTCAACAAAGTGTGAAATTGATGAAAGTGAAGCTTTAAGCATTGCAGAGGAAAAGCTTGGTTTCGATATCGGACCTTGTTCGGCTCAGTTGATGTGGAGAGGGTTAGCAAGTCGTCCTGTTTGGAGGATATTGGCCTACTCATCGGAACCTATTCCACTACAACGAGCATTTTTATTAATTGACGCTAATAATAAGTCNGTAGTCGAATTAGTCGTAGAGGAAAACCCCGAAGATTGGGAAGCGCCTTTANAACAAGCCCCGTAAAGATCCAAACNAAGAAACGGGAATGCTAATGTTACATAGGCCTATAACAGGATGGTGTTAGTGTGTTTGACGGTAATTTTCGTAGAGGTGTCGATAAGGTTCTAGATCCAGTCGGAGTCGCTTTGAGNAGGATCGGGATTACTGCGAATGCTCTAACTGCCGCTGGGATAGTGATCGCCTCAGTGGGAGCTATATTTATTGGACAAGGTCGTTTGTTCCTTGGATTTGTCTTTCTTATTCTGACAGGGTTGCCAGATGCTCTTGATGGCGCAGTAGCTAAAGCGAGTGGAACCTCATCCATAAGGGGTGCTTTTTTAGATTCAGTCAGTGACAGAGTTACTGACATNCTTTTGTTTTGTGGTATTNCTTGGTANCTAGCCTCAAATGAGCCTGGAAGGATCATGATGCTTCCCGTAGCAGTTATGGGAGCAGCAATGCTCATTTCCTATCAAAGAGCAAAAGCNGAGTCACTTGGCTTTGATGCCAAGGGTGGGATAATGGAACGAGCCGAACGCTTTATTGTTATGGCTCTGGGTTTATTGATAAGTGACATACTTATACCTGTTCTCTGGGTAATGTTAGTCCTAACCCTAGTTACAGCAGTTCAACGTTTTGTCAAAGTCTGGAATCAAGCCACTGCACAGCTAAACCTGCCGACAGAGCCGAATAATCCTTAAGTGTCTAACGGNGGATTNCTCGTTTTTGCCTATAAGTTTNTATCAGGCTTGATCAAGATTATTCCAGATCGCCTACTTAGAACTGTAAGGGATAAGTTAGCCCATTTGGCGTGTAGGTTGTCAGCGGATAAGAGAGTACTTGTGGAACGCAACCTCCGGAGGGTTTACGGCAACGATATTGATANAGCAGTNTTGAAACGAAAGACCCAGAAGGCTTTCATGAGCTACGCAAAATATTGGACTGATTCAGCGAAGATGCAGTCTCTCACTGACTATCAAATNGANGCAGGGTTCACAGTGGAAGGATTTGAACACATTGANAATGCTTGGTCTGAAGGGCCTGGCCCAATTCTAGCNTTACCTCACCTTGGTGGATGGGAATGGGCTGGGCGATGGTTGACATGTCGTCCGAAATACGAAGTTACCGTTGTNGTTGAACCNCAACAACCAAAAGAGCTTTTTGAATTCATGGTTTCATATCGAGAGTCATTTGGAATGAATGTTATTCCCCTTGGTCCTAACGCTGGAAAGGAAGTTATAAGAGCCATCAAGGACAATCATGTTGTTTGTCTACTTTGTGATAGAGATATAGATGGATCAGGAGTAAATGTNANTTTCTTTGGTGAAGAGACCACTATCCCTGCNGGGCCTGCTACTTTATCGCTNCGAACNNGGGCAAAGATAATACCCGTAGCCGTTTATCAATCNCCGACNGCTCATCACGCTATTGTGAGGCCCCCCATAGACNCAAGNAGAGAAGGGAGTCTTAAAGAAGACATCTCAAGNGTTTCGCAAAAGATAGTCAGAGAGTTNGANGAACTAATTCGACTGGAACCTGAACAATGGCATCTNATGTCACCAAATTGGCCGAGTGATNATGATGTAATNCAAGGGGTCATGGGGAAAAAATTCCGCTAGGAAAGGAATTAGNNAGAAAATCGGGTACCAATATAATATGCGAGTTGGCATGATAAGCCCCTACAGCCTCACAGTTCCGGGAGGCGTACAAAATCAGATTTTGGCCCTTGCTAAGTCAATTCGAAAGCTTGGAACGGATGTAAGGATTCTGGGGCCTTGTGATGGTCCCCCTCCAGACACTGGAATTACTCCACTCGGAAATAGCTTGCCAACAGCTACCAATGGCTCCATTGCGCCATTAGCCCCAGACGCTGCAGCACAATTGAGAGTCATACGTGCATTGAGAGACGAACAATTTGACGTTCTGCATGTACATGAGCCGCTAGCTCCTGGCCCTACTATTACCTCAATAGTCTTAAAACAAAGTCCTATCGTCGCGACTTACCATCGCTCAGGGCATTCAAAGTTTTACGATTATTTCAACCGTCCAGCTAGGTGGGTGGCATCCCGAGTTGAAATTAACTGTGCTGTATCCGATGAGGCTGCTAGGACCGCTAAAAGAGCTGTCGGCGGAAACTATGAAATACTATTCAACGGAATCGATCTTGAACTGTTCGAGAATCAGAAAGAGAAAAGTAGCATTCCAACGATTCTCTTTATCGGCCGTCATGAGCCTCGTAAGGGGTTAGAGGTTCTCCTCAAGTCAATGCAATTCCTTCCAGATAATGTCAGATTATGGATAGCTTCTGAAGGGCCAGAAACCAATAGGTTGAAAGAGCAAACATTAAACGATGAACGATTCATATGGTTGGGAACTATCTCGGATACGGAGAAAATAAACAGGCTGCAAGAATGTTCGGTTTTGTGCGCTCCTTCCCTTGGGGGCGAGTCATTTGGGATAGTCTTGCTAGAAGCGATGGCTGCAAGGACTCCTGTTGTCGCAAGTGCGATCCCAGGATACGTCAAACTAGCGCGACAAGGAAGAGATGCCCTCTTAGCAGAACCGGGTGACGCAGTGGCATTATCCAACAGTTTACGATCAGTACTCTTTTCGGAGGGGATCGGATTAGATCTTGTAGAGTCCGGGAGAGAAAGAGCGGAGCAATTCTCTATGGATGAGCTGGCTTTGCGCTACCAAGAAATTTACGAAAGAGCTCTTGTTCTCAGCCCTGCTGCCCCTCTGCTTAAAAAGGGGCGCTACTTTAGTTCAGGTTTTGTGAAATCTGATAGGGATAAAAGGCAGTGAAGTAATTCCGTCATCACAATTTATTAGTTATGCTGGGAGCAAGACAAAGGAGCCTTCATGGGTTTAATAATCGCTTTGATAATTATTGGTTTGCTGGCCATTTTTTTCATTCTTCAGTACAACGGGCTAGTTAGGTTAAGGAATGGAACAGAAAATGCTTGGTCTCAGATAGACGTCCAACTTCGGAGGCGCTACGACCTGATACCGAACTTAGTAAATACTGTAAAAGGTTATGCGGAGCATGAGAGAGAAACGTTCGAAGCCGTCACACAAGCGAGAACTGCAGCTATGGCTGGTCAAACCGTCGGCGAGCAAGCACAGAATGAAGACCTCCTAAGCGGTGCATTAAAATCACTATTTGCGGTAGCTGAGGCATATCCAGACCTAAAAGCAAATGAAAATTTCCTCCAGCTTCAAGAGGAACTTGTTAGTACAGAGAGCCGCATAGCTTTCGCTCGGCAGCACTACAACGACAGCGTATTAGGGTACAACAATAAAATTGAAACATTCCCGTCTAATTTAATCGCAGGTGCTTTTAAATTTAAGCAAGCTGAATTTTTTGAAACTGAAGATGAAGCGACTGGCCCTGTGGAAGTTAACTTTTAATGGAGCCGCATCAAGCGGTTCGTCGTTCCCTTGGCGTGTTTCTGGTTTGGTTAGTTTTAATTAGCGCGCTCATAACAATTCTCTTACTTCTGATAGGGGTTTCAATCTGGTTGGCGATCCCTATTTCAATAATAATGTCTACTCTCATGAGCGTGTTTGCATACCAAAAGATGGAGTTAAAAATCATTAAAAAAGTTAACGCAAATGCTTTGAGTCCAGGTTCATATCCACAATTTGAGAACCTAGTTGAAGGATTATGCGTAGCTCATGGATTCCGCCACCCCAACCTGTTTGTGATTTCTGACTCTGCCCCCAATATGATGATGGTCGGCAGGAATAGCTCACTTGGAAATCTAATCACTACAACAGGGCTGTTGGAAAAAGTCAACAGAGTGGAGTTAGAAGGGCTTATCACGCACGAACTAAGTCGAACTAGAAATAGACTAGCGTTGCTTGATAGCACAACTGCTGTTTTCGTGGCTAGGCCTCTTTTCCTTATGCCGAGTCTATCTAGATGGCTTACAAATAAAATCTTTGCTCCATGGGCAGTAGCTGAAACAGATTTGCAAGCAGTGAGACTTACCCGTTACCCCACAGCTTTGGCTAGCGCTTTAGGTAGTTTGAATGTTGATGGAAGAGAGCCTAAGAGCAATCCAAAATTCTGCCGCCATCTATGGATAAATCCTCCGCCCAACCCACTGGTCATTTCAGGCTTTAATACTAATGATCGAATTGCGGCATTATCTGAACTGTGAACTCAATCACAACCAAAAATCAAACACAAGTTCGGAAATACCGGTAGCATCATATTATGAATAATGACGACACTANTTCACGAACAACAGGAACTGTAANAGTAAAGCGNGGTNTAGCNGAGATGCTAAAGGGCGGCGTGATCATGGATGTCGTGACTCCNGAACAAGCCAAAATAGCTGAAGATGCTGGAGCCGTGGCTGTAATGGCGCTTGAGCGCGTGCCCGCTGACATTCGGGCTGATGGTGGTATAGCAAGGATGAGCGACCCTGAGATGGTTGAGGGTATCAAGTCCGTTGTGACAATTCCTGTTATGGCAAAAGCACGCATAGGGCACTTTGTTGAAGCTCAGATNCTTGAGGCACTCGGAGTTGATTACGTGGATGAGTCGGAAGTGCTGACACCCGCTGATGAGAAGCATCACATTGACAAATGGTCATTTACTGTGCCTTTTGTGTGTGGTGCCACCAATCTTGGGGAAGCGCTCAGAAGAATTTCTGAAGGTGCGTGCATGATCAGAAGTAAAGGTGAAGCAGGAACTGGCAATGTTATCCAGGCTGTTCGTCATCTCCGAACAATTCTTGGAGATATAAAAAAGATTGGCCAAGCAGATTCCGAAGAGCTCTATGATTGGGCGAAGCAACTTCAAGCTCCAGTCCAACTGGTAGAAGAGGTGGCCGAAACTGGCCAACTTCCAGTTCCAATGTTCTGTGCCGGTGGAATTGCAACTCCAGCTGACGCCGCTCTAGTGATGCAGCTAGGTGCTGAAGCTGTATTTGTAGGTTCCGGAATATTCAAATCGGAAAATCCAGAGCCTCGCGCAAAAGCCATAGTCGAGGCAACCACAAATTTCAATAGCCCTGAAATTCTAGCCAAGGTGAGTCGTGGACTCGGAGGGCCAATGACTGGCATTGGTATGGACGAAATTGCTATTAAGCTAGAAGAGCGTGGTTGGTAAACCTGCACAAATCGGGGTTCTCGCTCTACAAGGGGCCTTTGAGAGCCACATTAAAACGTTCAGTTCAATTGGTGAAAGAGCAATCCCTGTAAAGAACGTTGATGAACTTATGGAGATCAAAAAGTTGGTGATCCCAGGAGGGGAATCAACTGCGATCTCAATGCTTTTAGAAGCAAATGATCTTCGGTCCCCGTTGATCGAAAGGCTTTCACAAGGTATGCCTGTTTTTGGTACATGTGCAGGAATGATAATTCTTTCAAGGTCAATAATCGACGGGAGGGATGATCAAGTGCCATTGAACGCAATTGATATATCAGTAAGGCGGAATGCCTTTGGCCGACAAATTGACTCTTTCGAATCCGAATTAAAAGTCAAAGGGCACAAAGAACCGTTTCCAGCAATTTTCATTCGAGCACCTATTGTTGAGAAAGTCGGCCCGGATGTAGAGATCTATGCTGAAGTTGATGGTCAGATTGTTCTTTGTGGAAACGATTCAACGCTAGTAGCATCATTTCATCCAGAGCTATCAAATGATACGAGAATTCATGAAATGTTTCTCTCTATTGGGAATTAGTCAACGTAAGGAAAAGGGATGTCAGGGCATTCAAAATGGGCAACCATAAAACATAAAAAAGGGGCAGCTGATAAGAAGCGCGGGAAATTGTTCGCAAAGCTTATAAAGCAGGTTGAAGTCGCAGCAAGGCAAGGTGGAGGGGACCTAGACGCAAACCCCACATTGCGCACAATGTATCAGAAAGCCCGAGATAATTCAGTTCCTTTAGACACAATTGAGCGTGCTATAAAGAGGGGAACTGGTGAGTTAGAAGGTGTCAATTACGAGGATGTAACCTATGAAGGATATGCTCCAAATGGGGTAGCCCTTTATATAGAGACCCTGACCGACAATAGAAATAGGACTGGTTCGGAGGTAAGGTCAACGCTCTCAAAGAACGGTGGGTCACTAGCTGAACCTGGTTCAGTAGCATGGCAATTTGAAAGAAAAGGTGTAATTATTCTCAATAAAAATATTGATGAAGATTCTATAATGTTGGTTGCGCTTGAAAATGGCGCCGAAGATCTGATGGATGAGGGAGATACTTGGCGACTAACCTGCGAGCCCACTGATTTAAATGATCTAAGAGATGCACTCAATGCGGCAGATTTACCCTCATTATCTACAGACCTGACCTTTCTTCCTACTCAGATTGTCCCTCTTGACGATTCGTCCGCTGCGAAACAAGTATTGACATTAATTGACTTACTAGATGAGCTTGATGATGTTGATTCGGTTCATGCTAATTTCGATATTCCTGATTCAGTTCTCCAAGAATTAGCTGGCTAACGAGAATCCACCGAAATAGCCTCAAGAAACCCTATTATCGTACATATGTTCGTCTTAGGGATTGACCCAGGTTTATCGCGGTGCGGTTACGGGGTAATTAGCATCAAGAATCAAAGAGAGAAAGCTATAGCCGCGGGTGTTATTAGAACTGCTGCAGATGAGATGACACACCTGCGGCTTTATCAAATACGTAATGAAGTTCGTTCTTTGATCACTGAATACAGTCCAGAGGTTATAGCCATAGAAAGAGTCCTCTTCCAGCGAAATGTGAAAACAGCAATATCTGTAAGCCAAGTAATTGGCGTGGTCATGGTTGAGGGTCTAGATGCTGGCTGTGAGGTAGTGGAATATTCCCCGACGGAAGTCAAATTAGCAGTAGCCGGACATGGTGGAGCTCAAAAAGCTGAAATACAGATGATGGTTAAAACATTACTTAGGATAGAACAGAAACTTGAGCCGGCTGACGCTGCTGATGCACTTGCAGTCGCACTATGTTATTCAGCGAATCGTGCTGTGGCGGTGAAATGACGATAGGTAGCCTACGAGGGCATATAACTCTCAAAGAAGATAACGAAGTTATCCTTGACTTGAACGGCATAGGTTACAAGTTGTTGCTACCGACATCTACATATGAGTCGGTTGAAGTAGGCTCGCATGAAACTAAATTGTTTACACACCACCATTTCCGAGAAAATGAGCAGACCCTATATGGTTTCTCTTCAAGATTGGAATGCAAGATCTTTGAGGCGTTGATCTCCGCACATAAGATAGGCCCCGCTTTAGGACTTGCCATTCTTTCNACCTATGCGCCAGACCAACTAGTGGCCATTGTCGAAGGCCAAGACGTTGATGCTCTTTGCGTAGTCCCAGGGGTTGGGAAAACAACTGCATCCAGATTAGTTCTTGATTTAGAAACAAAATTTAAAAAATTAAATCTAGGCTCAGCTCAGCTGTCTTCAGGAACAAGTAAAGCAGTTACAAATGACTTGAAGGATGTGCGTGAAGCCTTGTTGGGTCTTGGGTACGCAGCGGAAGAAATTTATATAGTTACAAAAGACCTCCCATCGGAAACTGAGACCTCAGAGTTGATAAAGTTAGCTTTGCAGAGGCTCGCAACAACTTCATGATGAGGAAATAATAGGCTGAGTATGAGAGATGAATTGCTTTCACCAAAATTATCGGATGAAGATACGAACTTTAATTCCGAAGTAGATATGAGTGGACTGCGCCCAAACTCGTTAAAGGATTTTGTAGGACAAACCGAACTCAAAGAACATCTCGAAATTATCCTTGGAGCAGCTAGGAAAAGAGATAAGCCATCAGATCATCTTTTGTTTGCAGGGCCCCCAGGATTGGGGAAAACTACCCTAGCAAATATTGTCGCAGAAGAAATGGGAGTTACTCTTCATAGCACGTCAGGGCCAGCTTTAGAGAGAGCAGGCGACTTAGCAGCTATCCTCACCAAATTGGAACCCGGAGACGTTTTATTTATTGACGAGATTCACCGACTATCCAAGGCAGTAGAGGAAGTTCTTTATCCAGCCATGGAAGATTTTCAGCTTGACATCGTGCTTGGGAAGGGGCCCGCCGCACGTTCAGTTCGTTTACCTGTCTCACCATTTACGCTTGTTGCAGCGACAACAAGAACAGGTTTGATCACAGGCCCTCTTCGAGACAGATTTGGACTAGTTGCTCGACTTGATTATTACGAAGCAACAGATCTTCAGGAAATCGTAATACGTTCTGCAGGAATATTTGATATTGAGATAGATGAAAAGGGAAGCTCAGAAATTGCTCGGCGAGCTCGAGGAACCCCACGGATAGCCAACAGGCTATTGCGAAGAGTTCGTGATTACGCAGAAATGAAAGCTAGCGGACGGATTGATGAAGCAACTGCTAATGAAGGTCTTAAGGTTTTTGGTATTGATACACGAGGTCTAGATAAAGTCGATAGAGGTATCCTAGGTTCGCTATGTAAACAGTTCGACGGGGGACCTGTCGGTCTTTCCACACTTGCTATTAGCGTCTCTGAACCTGCGGAAACAGTTGAAGACGTATATGAGCCATTTCTGATACAGCAAGGCTTTATTATGCGGACTCCTAGAGGGCGTGTTGCTACAGATGCTGCTTGGGAACATCTAGATTTAAAGCCGAAATCTAAGGTAAAGACTAAAGATTCTCAAGATTTATTTTCAGATTTCGAGGAATAGAAACGAAAAGAATCTTGAATATAGCAAATTTTGATTACGTTCTGCCTAAGGGGTCAATNGCTCAATCTCCTTTGGANGAAAGAGATGCCTCAAAACTCCTTGTCGGAGGGGACCCAGTTGCGCACATGCTGACGAAGGATCTTCCTAAACTCCTCCGAACGGGTGATGTTCTCGTCTTGAATGAAACGCGCGTGATGCCTTCAAGGTTGCTGCTCAAGCGGGTAACAGGAGCATCGATTGAGGTACTTGCCCTCGAAGAAGTAGACGATGGACGATGGGAGGCTCTTGTTCGGCCAAGTAGAAAAGTTTCTGATGGCGAAGTATTAGTTGACCAAAATGGTAAACAAATAGTCCAGATAGGGGAATCAACTGGAAAGGGAACCAGAATCATTTCATCTATCAGCGGTGAAATGAAAAAAATTTTTAAAGATTCCGGTGAAATTCCGTTACCACCCTACATAGTTAATAAAGAGCTAGATACGAATAGATATCAAACCATCTACGCTATGAACGAAAATTCAGTAGCCGCACCTACTGCAGGTCTTCATTTAACTGATCGGGTTATAGATCAATGCGCAAAAAATGGAGTATCCATTGCAACGTTAGAGCTAAGCGTTGGTATCGGGACCTTTCGACCAATTTCTACCGACTCTATTCACGAACATATCATGCACGCAGAGGGATACCGGATAGGTGCCGATACATGGGAAAAAGTTCAAAATGCAAAAAGGGTAGTTGCAGTAGGGACAACGGTTGTTCGTGCGTTGGAATCAGTAGCCCATACGGGAGAGTTAGAAGGTAAGACTGAACTATATATAAAACCTGGTTTCAATTTCAAAGTTGTCAATGCACTTATGACTAATTTCCATCTACCGAAGTCAAGTTTGTTGGTGATGATAGAGGCCTTTATCGGCGAGAGATGGAAAGATCTTTATCAGATAGCATTGCAGGAAGGATATAGATTCCTTTCTTTTGGAGACGCAATGTTTATTGAACGATCCGACTAAGTTGTAACTAGAAAGTGAACCTATATGAAGAGAAAGATTCTGCATTGATCCCCGATTTTTCGGTTCTGGCATCTGACGGTAACGCACGTGTTGGTGAATTTAGAATGCCGCGTCACTCGCTTCAAACTCCAACATTTATGCCTGTAGGAACAAGAGGTTCGGTCCGAACGATAACTTCACAGGACCTTGAAGAAATTGGGGCGGACATCATACTCGGCAACACATATCACCTTATGCTCAGGCCAGGAGAGGCCCTGATAGAGGAATTTGGAGGAATTCATGGTTTTGCCAATTGGCCCCGCCTTGTCTTAACTGATTCAGGCGGGTATCAGGTCTTTTCCTTAGAGCCATATGTGGACGACGATGGTGTCGAGTTCAAATCTACGTATGACGGAAGCATGCACAGACTAACTCCAGAAAAGGCAGTTGAAATCCAGATTTCTCTTGGATCTGATATACAGATGGTGCTTGATGTATGCCCCCCGATCCCAGCAGAAAATGGCGTCGTAGAGATGGCTGTTGAACGAACGCATCAATGGGCTAAACGAGGGCGAGATCATTTTCTTAAAATTAGAGATAGTGGTCATTCTGATAAAGCTCAATTTGGAATTGTCCAAGGTGGGTTGAATAGTGATCTCAGAAGAGTCTCAGCCGAACAAATTGTTGAAGTTGGTTTTGATGGATATGCAATTGGTGGTTTGTCAGTAGGTGAAACCAGGCAAGAGATGATTGAACCGATGAACATAAGCGTTGAGGGACTCCCAGTAGACAGACCAAGATATTTTATGGGATTAGGAGATCCAGCCGGCCTAGTTGAAGCCATTGCAAGTGGTGTCGATATGTTCGATTGTGTTTGGCCCACAAGATTAGCTCGTCATGGCACAGCATTGACAATGGAGGGGAGGGTGAATTTAGGGGCTGCAAGATATGCAAGGAGTGATGACCCAATAGATCCTCAATTCCTATTAAGTCCAACATCAAAATGGTCTCGCGGATATATAAGGCATTTGTTGTCTGTCGGAGAGCCTGTAGCTGGAAGACTCTTAACGCTTCACAATCTCGCTTGGACATTTGATTTTATAAGGAGAGCTAGAGAATCTATTCAGATGGGAGAATTCGCTTCATTTCGTAAACAAACGCTTCAAATATGGGGTTAGTGTCTGAGGGCTGATTTGTGTGGCCCTTACAGGTAGGTGTGTAGACAGATTTTCTTATTTTTTATACCGCTGACCTTAGCACTACCCAAATTAGTTCTTAAACAACTCGGAACCTTCGTAATGACACGGTAGCATTTGGAACTGAACCACAAGATTAGGAGATATAAATCTATGGGTATACTTTTCCTCCCGATACTGCTTTTACTGATGTACTTCATGATTCTGAGACCACAACAAAAGCAACGAAAGCAACAACAGCAAATGCTGACGACTCTGGACGTTGGCGACGATGTGATTCTTGAATCTGGAATCTATGGAACTGTTAGCGACCTCGACGGTGCCACAGTTTTCATCATGATTGCTGATGGAGTGGAAATGAAAGTAGCGAAAAGCAATGTTGCGAGAATCATCTCCTATGATGACGATTCGGAACTGAGTTAAACACCATCTTTAGGGGGCAGAAAAAGTCATGAAACGGCAGGTTCTTCTTCCTCTTTTATCTATCCTCATTATCGTCGGAGGACTATTAGGTCTGTCTATCGGCGCAGGAAACAGTGTTTTGCTAGGTCTAGATCTCGAAGGAGGTGCAGAAGTCGTACTTGAGCCCGTAGATGATATAGATCTCAGTGGGGAAGCACTAAATGAAGCACTTGATAGGGCTGTCGAGATCATCCGAAACCGTGTCGATGGGTTAGGTGTTGCTGAACCAGATATAACTCGTCAATCAAATAGGATTGTTGTCCAATTACCTGGAGTTGAAGATCAGCGAAGGGCCTTAGAAGTCGTCGGGCAGACAGCGGAACTTCGATTCCGACCAGTTTGCGCAATACTCCCTGCTGTTCCTATTCAATTAGACCAGTCAAATAACCAAAACCAAGATGGATCAGATGATGGGCCGGTTGGAATTCTACCTACAGACGTCGACGCACCTTCAGTGGAAGGTGCGGAAGAAGAAAATGCCGGACCAATGACATCAACCCCTGAAGGTATCGGTTGCGAAAATCTTGGTTTCACTCCTGAAGAAGCGCTTGGAATGCAAAGTAGTGATACTGAAGATGACGAGGCAGAGGATCCGGTTATCCTCCCACTGCTTGACTCTGAGGGCAACCCCTATCAGCGCCTTTTGTTAGGAAGAACAATGCTTACTGGAGCATCTCTTGAAACTGCTGATGCCAGCTTCGCTGGTTTCGAATGGCAAGTTCTGCCTGTCTTTCGCTCAGGTGCTGATGGAATTGATTTGTTCAATGCAGCAGCTAACGCTTGTTTTAACCGACAATCAATATGTCAGACAGGTCAATTAGCGATAGTCCTTGATGGAGTGATTGAGTCTGCTCCGAATGTGAATACTCCTTTCTTCGAACGAGACCAAATTGTTATAAGCGGGAATTTTGATCAAAACCGTGCACAAGATACCGCCCTTGTACTTAGATATGGATCTTTGCCTCTTGAATTTGGTGACCCAACAGACCCAACAAGTGGCAGTAGGGTGCGTCTGGTGTCAGCAACGCTCGGGCAAGATTCCCTTGATGCTGGAATTACCGCTGGAATAGTCGGGTTAGCCTTTGTAGCCCTTTTCATGATGGCCTACTACAAGCTTTTAGGTTTAGCTGCAATGCTTTCTTTGGCGGTTTCAGGAACAATGCTGTGGGTGATATTAGCTTGGCTTTCCGAAACGAGAAGCTTAGCCTTGACTCTCGCAGGTGTAGTGGGGCTAATCGTTTCAATCGGTACGTCCTTGGACTCTAACGTCGTATATTTCGAACATCTTAAAGAAGATATTAGAAACGGGCGCACTCTTCGCTCAGCCGTAGATCAGTCATTTCCGATAGCTTTCAAAACCATCTTTTGGGCTAATTTAGCTTCTCTTATAGGCGCTGCGATACTTTACTTCCTAACGGTTGGTTCCGTACGAGGATTTGCCCTCATGCTAGGGCTAGCTTCAATACTTGACTTGGTCGCTACTTATTTCTTCCTCAGGCCACTTGTAAAACTCATAGGTATGCAAAAGTCGATTCAAGATCGGACATGGCTAAGCGGCCTACCTACTCCAGTTGCGGAGGAAAAGTGAATTTACTTAAACGCATGTATAGAAATGAGACATCAGTTCCATTCGCTAAATTATGGAAACCAGTCGGAATTTGCTCTGCTCTTATACTGATCATCTCAGTCGGGAGTCTAGGATTCCGAGGACTAAATTTAGGACTTGAGTTTGAGGGTGGAGGGGCATGGGAAGTCCCCGCTACAGGAATTGAAGCCGAAGAGGTGCGAGATGCATTACGTCCCCTTGGTATCGCTGACGCTAGGATTCAAACAGGCGGAGGCGTCTTACGAGTGCGAACTGAACTCTCCAAAGTCGCCCAATCTGACCTTCAACAAGGAGAAAGCAGCGACCCGATAGTGGCTCAAGTTACAACAGCTCTAGCTGAGTTAACTGGTCAGAATGAGTCAGCTATCAGTGTGTCAACAGCTGGGCCTTCTTGGGGTGAGGAAATAACGAATAAGGCTATAAATGCACTTATAGTTTTCTTTATCGTTATCGCCCTTTACATAACTATTCGACTTAGATGGGAGATGGCTGTAGGAGCATTGCTGGCAGTAGCGCATGATATTTTAATAACTGTTGGTATTTATGCACTGTTCCAATTCGAAGTCACACCACCAACAGTTATCGCTTTCTTAACGATTATGGGCTACTCGCTTTATGACACGTTAGTCGTGTTTGACAAAGTGAGAGATAATGAGCATTTGCTTGCAAACGCAAAGCTTACCTATACCGGGGTTGTCGAAAGAGCGCTAAACCAAGTTTTTATGAGGTCGGTGAATACCAGCATTACTTCAATCCTTCCGGTCGTTTCGGTTCTAGTAGTTGGGTCAGGAATAATGGGGGCAGTGACTCTTAAAGAGTTTGCTCTAGCTTTGCTTATAGGGCTCGTGATTGGAACATTCTCATCACTCTTTGTAGCTTCTCCGATAGCAACAATGTTACGCAACAGATTTGGTGACTCAGAGGCGGATAGCAGCAGGTCCTATCGACTGAGTGAAGCAGTTCGGAAAAGGTCAAAGGGAAACCAGCCTGCACTAAAAGTTCCTGCGAACCCAGCAATTCCCCCAAGGCCAAGGAAGAGACGCAGATAATAGAGATGCTCCTCTCTTTGCTTGATTTAAAAGAATTGATTAGAACGGTTCCGGACTTCCCACAAAAGGGAGTTGATTTCAAAGACATTATGCCTCTGCTGAAAGATGCAGAAGCATTCCAAAGTGTTCTCTTACACATGTCAGACAAAGTTAAAAATCAACAATTTGACTACATCGCAGGTATTGAGGCACGAGGCTTCATACTAGGAGCGCCGCTCGCTAACGCACTGAATGTTGGATTTCTTGCTTTAAGAAAACAGGGAAAACTCCCAGGAAAAGTTGCGACTGAAAGCTACTCGCTAGAGTACGGAGAAGCGTCGTTAGAAATCCAAAACGATGCAATAAAGCCAAACTCGAAAGTTCTTATAGTCGACGATGTTCTTGCGACAGGGGGGACTGCTCAATGTGCAGCGAATTTAATTGAAAAACTTGGTGGCAAAATAGTTGGTTTTCTTTTTTTAGCGACAATTGATTTCCTCAACGGCAAAGAAAAGATAGCAAAGTATAAGCAACAATCCCTTCTGGCTTACGACTAGTACTCAGCTAAGATAGGCTTAAACATATGAGCTTGATCACTACAAAAGTAAGTCTATGGAACAGAGTTGAAGAGGATCCATTGGCAGAGCTTGATCATGTGTTGGAGCTTTTTACTAAGCACCACACAGAATCAGACAATCACTTAATTAAAAGAGCATATGTTGAAGCTCAGCAAGCTCATGATGGGCAAATCCGCAGGTCAGGAGATGCTTACATTACTCACCCTGTTGCAGTTGCAGAAATAGTCGCATCTCTTGGGCTTGACGAACCAACGATAATCGCAGCACTACTGCACGACACACTTGAGGATACTGAAGAGGCTTTCGAACGCATAGAGGAAATCTTCGGAGGTGAAGTGGCTTCTATTGTTGATGGAGTTACAAAGCTTGAACGCATAAAATTTGAAACTAAAGAAGCTCAGCAAGCGGCGTCTATGCGAAAAATGTTAGTTGCAGTTGCCAAAGATATTCGGGTGCTTCTTATAAAGCTTGCAGACCGCCTTCACAATATGCGGACTATCGCTTCGTTGCCAAAATGGAAACAGCAACGGATAGCAACAGAAACTTTAGATATCTACGCTCCTCTCGCTCATAGGTTAGGAATGCAGGGACTAAAAAACGAACTTGAAGATCTTTCATTCGCGGCACTACATCCCAAATGGTATGCACAGATTGACCAAATGATCGCTGATCGTGCACCAGAAAGGGATCTTTACCTTGCACAAATTCTGGCAGATCTCAAAGCGCGACTTGACGAATTGATGGTTGGGGCTGAAGTGCACGGAAGGCCAAAACACTTTTGGAGTATCTATGAAAAAATGGTTATCAAAGGAAGAGAGTTTGATGAAATTTATGATCTTATGGGCATAAGGGTCATAGTAGATTCAGTTAAAGATTGTTACGGGGCTCTTGGATCGATTCATGCGACCTGGCATCCTGTTCAAGGAAGATTTAAAGATTACATTGCTATGCCAAAGTTTAATCTTTACCAGTCACTTCACACGACTGTCATCGGACCGCAAGGAAAACCCTTAGAAGTTCAAATTAGGACGCGCGACATGCATCATCGCGCTGAACACGGAGCGGCAGCTCACTTTAGCTACAAAGAAAAGTCAGACGAGAACGAGTACATGTGGTTCTCAAGAATTGTTGACTGGCAAGAAGAAACAGAGGATCCGCTTGAATTTATGACGAATTTGAAGATGGATCTTGATCAAGATGAGGTATTTGTTTTCACCCCTAAAGGTCAGGTGATCACCCTTGAATCGAAATCAACTCCGGTTGATTTCGCATACACAATTCACACTGAAGTAGGTCATGCATGCAGAGGCGCAAGGGTGAATAAGCGACTAGTTCCGCTTGATACCGTCCTTCAGTCAGGAGATACAGTAGAAATTCTAACCAGTAATGCAGAAGATGCGGGACCATCACAAGATTGGCTAAGGTTTGCTAAAACACATCGTGCTGGGTCTAAGATTCGTCAGTGGTTCACAAGGGAGCGAAGAGAAGATGCTATTGATGCCGGACGAGAAGCGCTTGCAGAGTGCCTCCGCAAAGAAGGGTTACCAGCATTCAAACTTCTCAAGAGCGAAACTCTCCAAGAAGTTTGTGAGATACTGAATTATTCAGATTCTGAAGCTCTCTATGCTGCCATTGGTGAACAAAATGTAAATCCCAAAAGCATCGCGGGAAGATTTCGTGAAATATTGGGGAAAACAAGTTCTGCGCAAGGCATTCCCTCCTCACTTCCAAGCCATGGCGAAAAAAAGGTAGGGCGAACAAAAAGGAAACGAGAAAATGAAGTAGGTGTAGTCGTCGAAGGTGTAGACGATGTCATGATAAGGCTTGCTAAATGCTGTACTCCTGTCCCCCCAGACGAAATTATCGGCTTTGTCACAAGAGGAAGAGGTGTCTCAATACACCGCAGTGACTGTGCAAACGGTGTGGCTCTCGCAACTGGCCATGCAAATCGGCTAATTGATGTGGAATGGGATGATAAGAGAGGTGGAACTTTCACAGCAGCTATAGAGGTGAAAGCGTTTGATAGGACGAGACTTCTCGGTGATGTCTCAACTGTTCTATCCGATGCCAGAGTAAATATTATTTCAAGCTCTACCCGAACTGGCGCAGATAGAGTCAGCGTCATGAATTTCGAATTTGAACTGGGTGATGGTCGCCACTTAGATTGGCTGATAAGTCTTATCCGTCAAGTAGATGGTGTCTATGACGCCTACCGGATTCTGCCAGGTAATAACAAAATGACATCTCGCCAGAAAGCTAAATAATGATAAATCGCAGAAAAGGAGTGAAGAAAATTTCCTATCAGGTTTTTTTAATAGAGAATCATGAAATTTAGCATTGTCCAAAACGGAGGCTACAAAGTTCAAGAAGTTGATAGCTTCATCCGAAAGATAAAGAAGATGGAAACAGCTGGTTGGACATCACGGTCCTCTGTAAAGCTTCAAAGTGTCAGATTCACGCTTACTAAAGCTAAAGGTTATAAGACTAGTGAAGTTGATGATTATTTAGATTCTCTATTGACTGAGAAGTCAAACCAATTAGGGCTAGTGACAAAAG
Organism: Acidimicrobiaceae bacterium; assembly: GCA_002713485.1. Classification (GTDB taxonomy): domain Bacteria; phylum Actinomycetota; class Acidimicrobiia; order Acidimicrobiales; family UBA8592; genus UBA8592. The sequence goes on along the minus strand of PAWI01000006.1, from coordinate 12,648 downwards.
GAAATAATCCCGTATTAACCGGATTCCCTTCCCCGAACATCGACGCTTCTTTAANCCCTGCGATTACTAGCACACGGCTAAGAGATCTGACTCCGCCAGTGGTTGATGGAATCGGCTATAGAAAAGAAGAAGTAGACCGGTTTTTTAATTTAGTAGCAGACTCTCTTCAAATTTTTGAAGAATCTTCAATTGAAGAAACTCTAAAGCTAAAAGCGGATCAGTACGACCCCAATGGCCATTCGCCCAAACTGTTAACTGGAGACCAAGTACGCTGGGCATTGTTTACAGTTGATGAGACTTCTGGTTATGACATTCTTGCCATTGATGCAGCTGTCAATCGCCTATCAAAAGCTTTGGACAACTACTGGCGCAAACCTGAATGATAAACCATTGACTCAAGCACTTTAATGGCACCAAACACAGCATCAACCCTGTAGTCTTGCCACATGAGCAAATCGCGTTATCAGTCTCCAAAAGGAACCCGAGATATACTTGTCCCAGAATCAAACAGAATTAGCTTATTTATTCGTGCCTTTGAGGACATACTCAGCTCCGGTGGATATGGGCAGATTATTTCTCCTATTTTCGAAGATATTGGAGTATTCCGACGCATAGGGGACAGTAGCGAAATCGTTACAAAGGAAATGTTTGATTTATACGACAAGGATCCAAAAAATCCTCAACATCTTGCCTTGCGGCCAGAACTGACTGCTAGCATCTGTCGCGCATTCGTCCAGCACAGGCCGACTACTCCATGGAAAGTATGGTACCAAGGACCTCAGTTCAGATATGAGAAACCGCAAGCGGGAAGATACAGGCAATTTCTTCAGGTAGGGGCGGAGGTACTAGGAACTCCTGATCCGCATGCTGATATTGAGATAATCGCATTAGCCTCAAGGTTTTTTGAATCACTCGGGCTAACAAAAATTGAGTTAATGCTAAATTCCCTCGGTGATAGTGATAGTCGAGAACTTTACAACGCAGCATTGATCAAATACCTAGATGCAAATAAAAAAGAACTTAGTCACCAATCACAAGAAACAATGACTAAAAATCCGTTAAGAGTGTTGGATTCGAAAAGAGAAGAGGACGAAGAAATAATACGAAACGCCCCGATAATAACAGATTTTCTAAATGATGATAACAAGGAACATTTCCAGATCGTTCAAGATGGGCTGGACCTACTCGGTATTACTTACCAGTTGGCACCACGATTGGTAAGAGGACTGGATTATTATACAAAAACAACATTTGAGTTTGTTGCGCCCAGCTTAGACTCAGCTCAGAACGCTGTAGGTGGCGGTGGAAGATATGACGGGCTTGTAGAGGCGCTAGGAGGGCCAGCCACTGAAGGCATTGGGTTCGCAATCGGTATTGATAGGACTTTGTTGGCTTACGAGGCGGAGAATATTTCACATGCTCCACTCCAAGATCTCGACGTATTCATTGTTGATACTACCGGAGGAAACGAAGCGCTTATTTTATCGGACGAGTTACGGCGACAAGGGATAGCCGTTGATAGAGGATTTGATCAGAGATCCATGAAAGCACAAATGAAAGCAGCGGACAGATCTGGAGCTGAATTCGCAATAATCATAGGAACTGATGAACTAGCAGAAAATCAGGTTACCCTTCGAGACCTAAGAGGTGACGGAACACAAAGTATTTTAGACCGTCAATTACTATCAANTACNTTGCTGAATCTGCTTCAGGAGGCCAAAGAATGACAATGAGAACCCATTACTGCGGCGAATTGAGATCGAGCGATATCGGCTCAACNGTAACTGTTTGTGGTTGGGTAGATACCCGTCGCGTTCACAGTGAACATTTAGCGTTTATTGACCTTCGTGACCACACTGGGATTCTTCAATGTGTCGTCGATGAGAAGTTAGACCTCCGATCAGAATTTATTGTTTCTATTACTGGAACCGTCCGATCACGTTTTGAGGGAAAAAGTAATAACAAGCTTGCCACAGGTGAGATTGAACTAGGTGACTGCGTTGTGGAACTTTTGTCATCTGCTGAGCCTCCTCCCTTTCCGATGCATGAGCGTTCAGAAGTTGATGAGAACATTCGACTAAGGCACCGATACCTTGATTTGAGAAAGCCACGAATGCAAAGGAACCTTAGAATTCGTGCTCAAGTGAACAGTGCAATACGTAATGCGATGGAAAATCAGAATTTCGTCGAAATTGAGACACCCATGTTGATAGCTTCTACACCTGAAGGTGCTAGAGATTTTGTAGTTCCTTCTCGGCTNCACCCAAGAAACTTTTACGCTTTGCCTCAAAGTCCCCAAATATTTAAACAGCTTTGTATGGTCGGCGGTGTCGACAGGTACTACCAAATAGCTCGTTGTCTAAGAGATGAAGATTTAAGGGCAGATAGACAGTTCGAATTCATGCAACTAGATATGGAAGCAAGTTTTGTTACTCAAGATGACATCTTGTCTTTTGTATCTCAGGCAGTCAAAGACGCAGCAGAAAGTGTGACAGGGGAGAGACCAGGAGAAATTCCTAGAATGACATGGAAAGAAGCCATGGAACGATTTGGGTCTGATAAACCTGACACAAGGTTCGGGATGGAACTTGTCGAGTTATCCCAAATTTTTGAGGGAACAGAAGCAAATGTTTTTAAAGTTGAATGCGTCAAGGGTATCCGCTACCCCGAAGGCGCAGACCTCTTGGGAAGAAACGCAATTGATGCACTGACTGAAAAATGTCAGAGTTGGGGAGCTAAAGGCCTTGCCTGGTTTAGGATCGGTGAAAACTCGTCCCTTGATGGCGCTCTCACAAAATTCATGTCCGAGGAAGAGATAAAGGAAGTAGTTGAGTCTTTAGAAGCTAAACAGGGCGACATGATATTTATCATCGCTGACCAAAGAAGGGTCGTTAACCACATCTTGGGGTTATTGAGATTAGAACTTGCTCGGCCACCTGTTGGAGAAGGCGGATTGAACTTCCTGTGGATTACTGAATTCCCCCTATTTGAATCAATAACTGAAACCGGAGAACCTATTCCGGCTCACCACCCATTCACAATGCCTCACCCTGATGATATTGATTTGCTCAATGAGGTTTCTGGAGAAGGCTACCTTTCAATCCGCTCCCAGGCCTATGACCTTGTTCTAAATGGATGGGAATTAGGGTCAGGAAGTGTAAGGATACACAAAGAGGATATCCAGTCTAAAATCTTTAATCTCTTGGGCATAAAAGACGACGAAGCTAAGCAGAAATTTGGATTCTTGCTTGATGCATTCAAATACGGTGCTCCTCCTCACGCAGGATTTGCATTCGGCATTGACCGACTGGTTGCCCTTCTCTCAGGCGAAGAGAACATCCGGGAAGTTATCGCTTTCCCAAAAACGCAATCTGGCAGCGACCCTTTAACAAACGCTCCTACGCCGCTTGAAGGGACTCATTTAGAAGAATTGGGTTTAAGGTTAGCGCCGGATACTGACTGACTTATTCGCTCGCACCAGANGGGGTCAAAAGGTAGATTCCTTCAGCGACCTTTTCAAATGTTCCCTCTGTGCCAAACGCAAGGCCTGAGAAGAAGTCAACTATCCTTCGTCCAACTTCTATTGGCTCCACAACCAGATTAATGATTACAGGAAAGCCCTCTTTGTAGCTCTGGGCCGGCGGCATTACATCCTCAAAGTTAGCTACCTCAAACCTGTTTGGATCTGTGGAACTCATAATCAAAGATTACATCAACAAAGCAAAAGTGTCCGAACACTTCCAAAACCATGTGATGGCATGATAATTTAAAAGTTAAATCTGGATTCTTTAACGTAAGAACAGAAATGAAATCCAGCTTGTAATGGAAGCGATCTTAGGTAAANTGGAAAGATGATTAAGAGAATAATCTGGGTAACAGCAGGATTTGGGGCAGGTTTGAGTTCTTCTCTATGGATGAAAAGAGTGGTCAAAAGACGTGCGGCTGACTACACAAATTCTGTAGCGACCAACTTCCTAGCAAATAGAGTAAAGGCGACAAAATCTACCCTTTTGGACGTGGCCCAAGAGGGAAAAAGAATAGCTACAAAATACGAGGACAGGATTCCTACACGATCTAATCAGCAATCTCGGAAAAGTCTCCTCATCCTTAACGACTAATAACTAGCATCAAACTAAACAAAATAGAGAACCATACTTAGGGATCATCCTCTCTGCTTAGGAGATTAAGAACGGAATATCATACTGAAATTCTGGTCCACGAGGAATGCTCGGTTCTATGGGCTAATGCACTGTAGGATTATTATTAATGAAAGCCAGGGAACTTAGAAGCGCGTTTACTACCTTCTTTGAGAAGCGAGACCATGAGGTCGTGCCTTCTTCGAGTCTGATACCTCACGACAATACGATCCTGTTCACTAATGCTGGGATGGTTCCTTTCAAAAACTATTTCCTCGGAATTGAAAATCCTCCCTATAAGAGAGCAACAACAGTCCAAAAGTGCGTCAGAGCTGGCGGAAAGCACAATGACCTAGATGAGGTTGGGCGGACAAGTAGGCATCTGACATTTTTTGAAATGATGGGGAACTTCAGTTTCGGGGACTATTTCAAAGAGGATGCAATTCCATTAGCTTGGGAATTTTTTACCGAGGTATTGAAATTAGATCCTGAAAGGCTATGGGTAACGGTCCATCATTCTGATGACGAAGCAGCTGATATCTGGGAAAATACAGTAGGTGTCCCATCAGAACGAATTCAAAGATTAGATGAAGATAATTGGTGGAGGATGGCGGACACCGGACCAAATGGGCCATGTTCGGAAATATTCTGGGATAAAGGTGAAGAGTATGGCCCCCCAGGAGGGCCAGAGAATCCGGAATCTGATGAAAGATATGTAGAAATTTGGAACCTGGTCTTCATGCAATATGACCAGCAAGCTGACGGTCAACAAATTCCACTTCCAAAACCTTCAATTGATACGGGGGCAGGNTTAGAGCGAGTCCTCTCAGTAATCCAAAATGTTGATGCAGTTTGGGAACTTGATGAATTCCAAACACTTCTCAGTTCAGCCAAAAGGATTACTGGCGTGCAAGAAAAATCGGACGTTAACGTTCTAATTTCATTACAAATTTTGGCGGATCATGCTCGTTCGAGCACCTTTTTAATAAGTGACGGAGTAATCCCAAGCAATGAAGANCGAGGTTACGTTTTGAGGCGAATTGTGCGACGTGCTGTGCGGCATGCCTACCTTCTAGGAGTGGAAAAGCCGATAATGCCCGAGTTAGCCGATGAAGTCATAACGTTAATGGACGATGCGTATGTAGACCTGGCCGAGAACAGAGACCTCATCAAAGATACTCTGCGACGTGAAGAGGAAGGCTTCAGAAGGACCCTTTCCTCTGGAATGAAGATTCTAGATAATCATCTTAAGCAATTACGTGAAAATGAAATACTAAGCGGGGATATTGCTTTCCAGTTGCATGATACTTACGGCTTTCCGATGGAACTGACCCAAGAAATTGCTCTAGAACGAAATGTTCAAGTGGACACTGAACAATTCAATGCGGCTATGCGGATCCAGCAAGAACGGGGGAAAGCCGATTCTTCAATAAGGGGAGCTAATGCTGATTTGGATCCAAAAATTTTAAAAGCGATTGAGAAGTTACCTACAACTAATTTTGAGGGATACAAGAAAACAGAGTTCGAATCTGAAGTGCTCTTTGTTGATGATGACTATTTAGTCCTTGACAGCACACCATTTTATGCAGAGGCGGGCGGCCAGATAGGAGATGCCGGTACAGCGACAGGCGAGAATGGAATTGTCACCATTACAGACACTACGTCCTTGCCAACAGGGCACTATTTACATGTGATAGGAGAAGCAGACGGCAAAATAAATGTTGGCGAACGTGTCATTGCAAAGATCAATATTGACAGAAGGCTTAAGATCCAACGGCATCATACCGGTACGCACCTGCTGCATTGGGCGCTCCGAAGAGTTCTCGGAGATCATGTTAAACAACAAGGGTCCTGGGTTGGTCCTGAACACCTCCGTTTTGACTTCAGCCACTTTGAAGCCCCAACAGAGCAAGAGCTAGAGCAGATAGAAGATCTAGTCAACCAAGAAGTCTTTTCTGGAATGTCTGTCGACAGTATTGAAACAACAATGGAAGAAGCGAGAGAGTTAGGTGCTCTTGCCTTCTTTGGAGATAAGTACGGTGACAATGTAAGAGTTCTTAAAGCAGGCGAGAATTCTATAGAGCTATGTGGAGGAACGCATGTTACGAATCTTAGTGATATAGGCCCAATGAAAATATTATCTGAGGGTTCAATAGGGTCTAATATCCGTCGAGTTGAAGCGGTTTCTGGAACTGGGGCTATCGATCTAATCCGTAAGCAGCAACGGAAAATTGAGGAGGTCGCAAATGATCTGGGAGTTCCAGCATCAAACTTGATTGATGGGGTAGCGAAGAAACTCCGAGAAATTGAAAAATTGACACTGGAAATACAAGGACTACGAAAATCTCTCGTTGAAAGTTCAATTATTGAACTATTTAATAAAGTTGAGCACGGGGTCATAGCAGAAAAGTTACATAATGTAAGTCGAGATGACCTCAGAGATTTAATTAATGCTCTCACTCAAAAAGAAAATGTAAAGGCTGTAATTCTCGGAGTCGCTCTAGATAATGGTGGCGTAGCTTTAGCTGCAGGTGTGCCAAAAGGATCATCATTGATCGCTTCAGACTTAATACATGATGCAACAAAGCTAATTAAAGGCGGTGGTGGTAAAGGTGAGGATTTCGCAATGGCAGGGGGTAAAGACAACGAAGCTCTAGAGGAAGCTATTCAACTGGCCCGACAAAAAGCGGAGCTAGGGTGAGAATCATTGGGCTTGACCTAGGCTCCCAAAGAATAGGCGTTGCTTTAAGTAACTCAGACGTAACTGTTGCTACACCGTATGCAGTGATAAAGAGAACGGGCAAGTTAGAGAAGGATCATCAAGAAATCTTAAAGATTGCTAACGAATGGGAAGCATCAAGGATCATAGTCGGCCTGCCTATCTCTTTGAATGGTGCACTAGGTCCCGCTGCTAAGAAAATCAATTCAGAAATAGAAGAGCTTCGTTCTAAAACAAAAATTAGCATCGAAACATACGATGAGAGATTCTCCACAGTAACTGCTGAGCAGTTCCTCATTGAACAGAACATAAGACGGCAGAAGCGTAAGAGCCTCATTGATAAGGTAGCAGCAGCTATTATTCTCCAGTGCTGGATTGACGCTTTTAATAACTCAGCTACATCATCAAATCTGGAATCATCCCATGAGTGAAGATCAGCAGCGGTCCAGAGACTCTGAAAGTCAAAATGAGACTGGGTACCCAGACTCAGCATCTGAAGAGTTGAGCCTATCTGAAGAGCAATCGCCGTACGAAAGATTTTTTTTAGGCGTTTACGGAAAAGATAGCGATCCTTCCAATGAGGGTATTGAAAGTGGAAGAACTATCTACCCTCAAGACTTACCTCCTTGGTATGAGGATGAATACTATGACGACCGTGATTGGGAGCGTCTTCCGAGAAGAACAAGTACTGCGTTAAGATTTGGAATTTTTGTAGCTATTCTTCTGGTGCTGTCTTTAACAACGTATAGCTTTGTCAAAGGTTGGGTAGACAATCAATTGAACCCGCCGGGAGAACCAGGAATTGAGGTAACAATTGAAATCCCTCAGGGGGCAACAAGCGATGACATAGCGAGGATCCTTGCTGATAATGATGTCGTTGCTAACGCAACAGTTTTTAGATACTATCTCAGATTCAAAAGTACCTCCGATTTCCAAGCAGGCATTTATACATTTCAGGTAAATAGCTCCGTTTGGGATGTTAAAGACAACTTGCTTGCTGGTCCCCTAGAAATTCCAGATGATAGATTCTTTGTCACAATCCCAGAAGGTTTAACACTCATTGAAATGCAAGAAACACTTTTGAATCAGCTACCAGACTTCAATCCTGAAGAATTAAAGCAAGCTATCCAAAGTTCTGAGACTCCATTAAGCCTGGGATTTTCTCTCCGGTTTATTAAAGAGGGGATCTTTTTCCCTGATACCTACGATATTGATGAAACATCACTAGCTAATGAAGAAAGTCTTTTGAATAGAATGATTGCGCAATTTGATGTTGTCGCAGATGAAAGTGGGCTGTCTTCTCCTCCTCCTGATCTTGGAGTTAGCCCATATGAGGTTCTGATTATTGCTTCTCTGATAGAAGAAGAAGCTGCACTTGAAGAAGAAAGAGGAAAGATAGCCAGAGTCATCTACAACAGGCTCGCAAACAACATACCTTTAGGAATCGATGCAACAATAGTTTATGCCCTTGGAGGAGATAGGGAACTGACTCTTNGCGACCTAGCAGTTGACTCTCCCTATAACACGCGGCTTGTGCAGGGCTTGCCTCCAACGCCAATAAGTGCCCCAGGTCGGGCATCCATTAATGCCGCGCTTAATCCTGCAGNGGGAAATTGGTTCTACTATGTCCGGACAGATGAATCAGGTATAGGTTCNCACACCTTTGTAGAAACACAAGANGAATTTGATGCAGCAGTCTTGATATGTATTGAAAGAGATCTCGGCTGTGGGTAAATTTCCTAAAGCAAACGGAAGAGAACTCATCGCTGCTGTAATCGGAAAACCCATAGCGCATTCCCTCTCACCACTCATACACAATACTGCTTTCAAGCAAGATAAGCTGAACTGGAATTATCACGCAATAGAGGTATCAAAAGAACAACTCGAGAATTGTATCTCCGAGGTAAGATCCCAGAAAATTCGAGGTCTGTCTGTGACCATGCCCCTCAAGGAAATCATAATTCCTCATCTTGATGGGCTAACTGAAACCGCTTCCAAGCTAAACGCAGTAAATTGCGTATTTTGGGATGGAGATAACCTTTTGGGCGATAATACTGACGGCGAAGGATTCGTAAGAGCTCTCAAATCAGAGATCAACGATTCATTAGATGGGAAGTCATTCGCAATTATTGGATCCGGTGGTGCGGCTCGTTCTGTGATAAATAGCTTGTCAGAAATGGAAGTGGGCGAAATAGTTATTACAAATAGAAATGAATCAAGAGCAGAATATGCAGCGCTTTTGGGTGGGCCCAATGCAAAGGTGGGAAGTCTAAAAGATCTTTCAAGCTGCGATTTCATTGTTAATTCAACACCTTTAGGTATGTCAGGAACTGATAGCGAAGAATTACTTCCAATCCCAATTGACCACCTCTCACCTAACCAAATAGTAATTGATCTTGTCTACAATCCGATTCAGACGACTTTCCTTCGTGAGGCTGAAAAATTAGGTTTGCGGACTATCTCAGGAGTCGGCATGCTCATCCACCAAGCCCTAATCCAATACGAACGCTGGACTGGTATCAATACTTCTCTCAAAGAGATAGAAGATGTCGTCGCACGTGAAATCACCAAACGGCACTAATGCATTAACTCCATGCATAAACCCAAATGGATGACTACTCTCATAGTGTGGAAGCAAAAGAGATAATTGTTGATTTAGGGACAAGAAGCTACCCAGTGCTCGTCGGGTCCAATTGTGTAAATGATGTCACAAAATACTTACCCGAATCAGTAAAGCGAGTAGCTATTGTCACTCAAGGACAGATTGGAATTCAATTATCCACAGATAAAGAGCAGAAAGTCTTCATAATTGAGGAAGGCGAGGATGCTAAATCTATAAACACCATCATGGAACTTTGTAGGTCTTGGGTTGACTGGGGCTTAACACGTTCAGACATCGTTATTGGTTTGGGAGGAGGAATGGTCACAGACGTAGCATCATTTGCTGCTTCTATTTATCATCGAGGTGTGAACGTGATAAATATCCCCACGACATTACTCGGCATGGTAGATGCTGCGATTGGAGGGAAGACAGGAGTCAACCTCCCAGAGGGGAAAAACCTAATCGGTACCTTTTGGCAACCTAATGCCGTCATTTGTGATCTAAATGCTCTGCAAACCCTTCCTAAAAGAGAATGGAAATGCGGATACGGTGAAATAGCTAAATATCACTTTCTCGGAGCGAAAGACATGAGAGGGAAAGACCTCATTGATACTGTGCTTGAATGTATAAAAGTTAAATCAAAGATAGTGTCACAAGACGAGCTCGAAGGGGGAAGGAGAGCTATTCTCAACTACGGCCACACGTTAGCCCATGCTTTAGAAATTGAAAACGATTTTGCATTGGCGCACGGTGAAGCTGTAGCAATTGGTATCCGATATGCAGCTGAAGTAGCGTTTCTGATGGGCAGAATCGGAGAAGACAGAGTTCTCTACCATCAAGAAATTCTTGATCATTACGAGCTAAGCACAAAGTTGCAGAAAAGTATGGACCCCAATAAGGTTATCTCTTTGTTTCTTCGAGATAAAAAATCCAAGGATGGCATCACATTTGTTCTAGACGGTGAAACCGGAGTAGAGCCAATTCTCGTTCAAGATAGAAATATACTGAAGAAAGCTATGGAGGTCGTTCAATGAAATCTATCCTGTTGCTGATGGGTCCAAACCTTAACATGCTCGGAGAAAGAGAGCCAGATATATACGGGGCAGATACCATCAATGAGCATGTTGAAACAGCTACAAAGTTTGCTGAGGAATTTGGCTTCGACCTCATTCATTTCCAGTCAAATGTTGAAGGCGAACTTGTAGATGAAATCCAAAAAGCTAGAGGCAAACATAGTGGGATTATCATCAATCCAGGAGCGCTTACTCATTACGGTTGGTCAATACATGATGCCTTAGTCGCTTTCGATGGAGTGATCATAGAAATGCATCTATCCAATCCGAACCAACGGGAGTCCTGGAGGCACACATCTGTTGTCGCTCCTGTCGCACATGGTTCAATTATCGGTTTCGGTATTCACGGGTATGAATTATCAGTGCGAGCGCTTCATAAGATTATTGGAAATAATGCAAAGTGATGAAAAAATAATCTTTCACATGGAAAGAGTCCAATCAGTAAGGAAATGGATAAGAACCCATAACGTGTGCTTTGTCGCATCTGACCCATTCACTATCCGTTGGATGACAGGATTCACAGGCTCAAACGGACTTCTTTTCTTGGATCAGGACCAACTAGTGCTCATTACTGATTCTAGGTACACAGAACAAGGTCCAAAAGAATTGATGAAACATGGAACGGGTGCAAACTGTTTAATAAGCTCCGACCCTCTTAAGACTGTCGCTGAGTTGTCAGAGTCAAGAGATGTATTTCTTGATGGTGAAAAATTCCCATGGTCAGTAAAGAAGAAGTTGCAAAATTTAATTGATGGAACAGTCGTTGATGCGCATGAATTTTGTTCAACAATGCGTGGACTTAAAGATGAAAGCGAGATTGCTAAAATTAAAAAAGCTGCTGATATTACTTGCAAAGCTTTAGATAAGGCATTATCCGAGATAGATGACAGCACGACCGAGAAGCAACTAGCGGCGAAAGTTGAATACTTTATGTCACTGGAAGGAGCATCTAATGCTGCGTACCCCCCGATAATTGCTTCAGGACCCAATAGTGCTCTCCCGCATGCGCGCCCTACAGATCAACGAATCCTCAACAACAATCTGCTATTAGTTGATGTAGGTGCAAACTATGACGGGTACTGCTCAGATATGACTCGAGTCATTCCGCTTTCGAAACTCTCTGAAGAACAAATGAAAGTATCTCAGAAAGTACTTGATGCCCAAGAAAGAGCTATACAAATGATACGGCCGGGTGTTACTGCCAATGAAATAGATGCAGTTTGCAGAAACACTTTGTCTGAGAATGGTTTAGCTAAAAAGTTCACACATGGAGCGGGGCATGGTGTGGGTTTGGAAATTCATGAATATCCAAGGATTAATAGAACTAGCAGCGATGTTATCCAAGAGGGGATGGTCATTACCGTTGAACCCGGGGTGTACCTAGAGGGATCCTATGGCATCCGATGGGAAGATCTGCTTGTAGTGACGAGCAAAGGTGTTGAATATTTAACTAAGTATGAAAAGCTCACACAAGTGAGTAAATCATAGCTATAGAGTGGAAATTCATAAGTAAAGGACTAAACCATGGCGTCAGTATCAACAAATGATTTTAAGAATGGCTGGACCATTATGGTTGACGGAAACCTCATGCAGGTCGTTGAATTTCAACATGTGAAACCAGGGAAAGGGCCAGCGTTTGTTAGAACAAAAATAAAAAACGTGAGAACAGGTTCCGTCATTGAAAAGACATTTCGGGCTGGAGAATCGGTAGATCGAGTAAATATTGATAAACGAGAAATGCAATACCTCTATAAAGACGGCTCTGACCTTGTCTTCATGGACAATGAAACTTATGAGCAAATCACTGTTCCGCCTGAATCCGTCGGCGACCTCTCCGATTATTTGGTTGAGTCTGAAACAGCAATACTTCTGATGTTCGGAAGTGAAATTGTGGGGACAGAACTTTCAGCATCAGTGGAACTAGAGATAGCCGAAACTGAGCCAGGAATACAAGGCGACAGAGTCTCTGGCGCTACCAAACCAGCAATGTTGGAGACGGGTTTAACAGTCCAGGTTCCTCTCTTCTTGGAACCTGGTGAAAAAATTAAAGTAGATACAAGAACAGGGTCATACATTAGTCGAGCTTGAGTCTGGAAATATGACAGCAAACGAAACAAG
>PAWI01000005.1 GCA_002713485.1 Acidimicrobiaceae bacterium | reverse complement strand
GTTTATATATGTTAAATGATATTTGTAGCGGCGGACAGATTTGAACTGTCGACCTCCCGATTATGAGTCGAGCGCTCTAACCAACTGAGCTACGCCGCCAAAATATGGTGCAATGCACATTTGAGCTCCCTGAGAGAATTGAACTCTCGACCTTCTCCTTACCATGGAGACGCTCTGCCGACTGAGCTAAGGGAGCGAAGACAATTAAGTCAAAGCTATTCGTTATGATGCCACAACGAACACTCCGTCCCAACCTCAATTAGCTAAATAAAGTTTTTCAATTGAAGTAAGCTTTTAATACGACGTTTAGAAGTGGGTCCATGTTTGAAATTTTTTGTGGGCCGGGGAGGATTTGAACCTCCGAAGGCTAACGCCGACGGGTTTACAGCCCGTTCCCTTTGGCCGCTCGGGCACCGACCCTGAAGTGCGAATACTAGCGCTTGNACAACAAGTTCCCACCTCTTAGGGCAGAGAAAATTTATTTGTTTTAATTTAAATTTCTGATTTGANGATTATGTTATTTCCAATGAAGGAGATTTAAATATTTTAAAGGTAATAAAGAAAGAGAGGACTTTATGCCAACGTTTGACATTACTTCCACTATAAATTTTCAAGAACTCAGAAACGCAACTGATCAAGCTTCTAGAGAGATTGGTCAACGTTACGACTTTAAAGATACGAATAGCTTGATTGACTTGTCNGAAATGAGTATAAATATTGAGTCGTCAAGCGACGATAGGCTTAATGCTTTACGAACAGTTCTGGAGGAGAAGCTGGTAAAGAGAAAAGTCTCCCTTAAAGCTTTAGATTATCTTCANATTGAAGATGCTGCAGGAGGAAGAAGACGGCAGGTTATTGCTCTTACTTCGGGNATTAATTCTGAAAAAGCCAAANAGATCAATAAATTCATCAAAGGGTTAGGGCTCAAAGGTATCCAGTCTCAAACGCAAGGTGAGCAAGTCCGTGTCTCTGGCAAAAAGAGAGATGATTTGCAACATATTATTACTGAGCTGAAGGGCAATGATTTTGGAATTCCATTGCAATATGGAAATTTTCGAGACTAGTAATAACTAACAATAATAGGAAATGACTNTGCCTACGTGGAAGTGGAATGTTGAACTACCCGAAAAAAGTGAAGTAGTAATTTTTGACCTCGATGGTGTTATTAGTGATGCATCTCATCGACAGCACTTTTTAAAGAGTGNNGTAAAAGATTGGAAAGGGTTTTTTTCTGCATGCAGTGAGGACCCCCCAATTCCCTCAGGAGTGCGACTGATTAATATAATTTATGATTTTCATGGCGTCATAATCCTCACGGCACGTCCTATGACTGTTCAATCCGAAACTATTGACTGGCTTGAGCATCATGGCATCAGTTGGAATGCTCTGATCATGCGTTCGAAGCAGGACAATTTGGGGTCTGCNGAAATGAAGCTTAAAGCTCTCAGNGAAATCTTAGCTGCTACCTTTGAGCCAATTCTGGTCTTTGATGATGATCCAAAAAATATCGTAATGTTCCAGGAACAAAATGTTGATGCTGTCTCTGTTCATAGTGGTTACTATGACTGACTTTGCCTAAAATTTTTTCTCCAATCCATGGCCCGTTGCGATAAGTATAAATTTGTTAAATAATAATAATGATTATTATGNTATTCACAGTTTGAAGGAGTTGGATGCCAGCAACTACTAGGAAAATTGATATTGAATGCTCACTAGATGAGGTTTGGGAAGTCTTGGGATCGTTCGAGAGTATCTCTGACTGGGCTGATAATGTATCTCATTCCTGTTTACTATCAGAACAATCAGAAGGCTTAGGAACATGCCGCAGAATACAAACTGGCAACTCTTCAGTAACTGAGCATGTCACGAGATGGGAACATGCGAGGTTTTTGGCATACGAAATAAGAGGCTTGCCACCTATATTCAAGCATGTTTTGAATACTTGGTCCCTAGAACCAAGCGAAACCGGCGTTCAATTATCGCTAACCATTGACATACTTCCTACCAGTCAGCCTGCTACTCCTATTGCTGGTTTAGCTTGCCTTATTTTTAGAAGAATCAATTCTCAAATGCTCAAAGATATTAAAAATTTTGTGGAAAATGTAAAACCACTAAGACAACTCGAAGATCAGATTGCGCTCTTAGAGAAAAAAGTCGCCGAATTGGAATCTCGGAATGAATAATTCAAACCAGCCCGATGTAATTATTTTTATGACAGATGAAGAACGAGCAATCCCGCCATACGAAACTCCAGAAGTTCTGGAGTGGCGAGAGAAAGAACTTAACGGAAGGAACTGGTTCAAAAGAAATGGCGTAAGTTTCAATCGGCACTACACAGGATCGCTTGCATGTGTCCCGAGTCGTCCGACACTTTTTACCGGCCAGTTTCCTGACGTGCACGGTGTCACACAAACTAATGGACTAGGAAAAGATGAATACGACTCGCGTATGAGATGGCTGCGACCAAGGGAAGTGCCGACAATTGGGCATTGGTTCAGAGCGGCAGGATACGACACACACTACGATGGCAAATGGCATATCAGCCATGCCGATCTTATAGACGAAGCAACAGGAAACCCCCTAGCGACTAACACATCTAATGGGACAGTGCTACAGGGCGCAGTCGATCGTTATCTCACGGAGAACCCGCTCAACGAATACGGCTTCTCGGGTTGGGTCGGACCTGAACCTCATGGCGCACCTCTGGCAAATTCGGGTTTCATACGAGATCCACTGATCGCCGACAGAACAGTCAAATGGCTTGAAGAGAGATACTTGAAACGACGATCAGGTGATAAAGACGCTCAAAAGCCTTTCCTTCTAGTTGTGAGCTTTGTCAACCCACACGACATCGTGCTACTGCCAATGTTTATGCGAAGACCTGAGATGAATCCGATAATGGCTTCTGAATTTGATCCTCCAGATATTCCCAAACCCCCCACACGCTTCGAAGATTTATCCACTAAACCTGCTGCCCAAATCGCTTATAGAAACTCTTACTATTCTGGTTATGGACCCCAAAGAACTGTAAAGAAAGCCTACGAAGACCACGAGCAGGAATATAGAAATCTCTATTATCGTTTACATTTAGAAGTTGACAGACCTCTCGAAAAAGTTCGAAAAGCACTTACTGCGGATAATTCCCGAGAAAAAGTAATCTTTAGAACCTCAGACCACGGAGACTTATTAGGAGCTCACGGTGGCCTTCACCAGAAATGGTTTAACCTTTACGACGAAGCCACAAGGGTCCCTTTTGAAATTGTTATATCTGGAAAGGAAAATGGGCCAAAGGGAAGCATTGATTTAGTGCCAACCTCACATGTCGACCTTATTCCGACCGCTTTAGCACTCGCTGGACTAGACCAAAAATATCTTGGAGAACATTTAGCTCCTCAGTTCTCAGAATTTCATCCTCTTCCCGGTAAGGACCTAAGTCCACTACTTAAGAATCCTGCAACTTCCGAATTTTCAAATAGGGCTGTTTACTTTATGACAAGAGATAACATGCTCGAGGGCGACACCCTNGCCTCTGCTATGGCTCGTGGCTTAGGACAAGCAAACGACCCTCCACGNGCACTAAAGATACAGGTTCCTCCACACGTAAGTGCTAATTTTGAGGGAATCGTAGTGAGAATTACCAGTGATCAAATTCCNGAATGTAACGATTCATTATGGAAAATTACTCGTGCTCACGATGACCCCGAAACATGGACTATTCCGAACAACGCTAACTTGTCATCTTCAGGTTTGATGGGTGAAACCTATAGAACTAACACAATTCCTGACCAATATGAGTTATACGATTTGACGAATGACCCCATTGAGTCGGTGAACCTTTGGAAGGAACCAAAGGCAAAGGTAGTACTGGATTATATGAAACAGCGACTAAATCAAGAGAGACTTCAGTCGCTTCCCAAACGTAATAATCCTCGCCCCTATGCAAAGAGAAAACCACCTGAAGCTCAGTTAGCTGGGCAAACGCCACCAGCTCCAGCCCGAGGCTTACGCGCTCTTCTGCGCAAAGCAGGCATGCATCCAGAGGATACGGAGGAGTTCAATAAAGATATAACAGGCAAGAAAGCGCTGATAGTTTGCACAAACACAGATCAAATGTCTAATGGCAAACCTACTGGCGTTTTCGCATCAGAAATGACTGTGCCTTATTACATATGGAGCGATGCTGGAATCGACGTTGATTTAGCCAGCCCTTTGGGGGGGCTGATTCCAGTGGACCCTCAGTCGTTCCGTCCAATAATTCGNACCCNNTACGATGATCGAGCATTAGGAGATGCATTACTGCAGAAAAAACTTCATGAATCACATTCAATTGAAAATATTGATGTTGATANTTACGATGTCATATATTTNGCGGGAGGATGGGGTGCTGCCTTTGATNTAGGTTTTTCTGATGCTATTGGAGACAAGGTCACTGAAGCGAACGCTAAGGGAAAGATTCTTGGAGGAGTGTGCCATGGGCCTCTTGGCTTTCTTAAGGCTAAAAGCGTGACTGGAGAACCTTTAGTCAAGGGGCGACGGATTACAGCTGTAACTGATAAACAAGTCCGTGATTTGCGCATCACTTCAACCCCTCACCATCCTGAGACCGAATTACGCCGTTTAGAAGCAGACTTTCGCTGTGTCCATCGGTTTAGGGACCCATTCGCAAATTGGTGGGAGGTTGATGGCAACATTGTCACCGGCCAGAATCAAAATGCTGCACCAATGGTAGCTAGAGAGATCATGCAATTAATTTCAAAGTGATGCTTTCTTTTTCCGTGATCTCAGTCCTCGTCTGAGTTTTGAGCTCCGTCTTGAATTGCAGCAACAACACTCTGATCTGCAAGCGTGGTGGTGTCTCCAAGGTCTCGCCCTTCAGCTACATCTCGCAATAAACGCCTCATTATTTTCCCTGATCTTGTTTTGGGTAAGTCTGGAACGAGAAACACAGCTTTTGGTCTTGCAATTGGACCTAGCTTTTCCGCAACATGAGCCCGTATCTCTTGGCGAAGGCTATCCGAATTCTCAAATCCTCCACGCAGAATGACGTAACCGATAATAGCTTGTCCAGTTGTATCATCTGTAGCTCCTACAACAGCTGCCTCTGCCACACTTGGGTGATCTACAAGAGCGGACTCTACCTCAGCTGTAGAGATTCTATGCCCTGACACATTCATAACATCGTCAACTCTTCCAAGTAGCCAGAGATATCCGTCTTGGTCAATTTTCGCGCCGTCTCCAGCGAAATACTTACCTTCAAAAGTGCTCCAATAAGTATCAAAGTATCGTTTCGGATCTCCCCAGATTCCTCGAAGCATTGACGGCCAAGGATGAGTTATTGTGAGATACCCGCCACCTTGAACAACTTTATTTCCTTCATCATCAACAACTTCAGCAAAAACACCTGGAATAGGAAAACAGGCTGAACCGGGTTTTGTCGTAGTGATTCCTGGTATCGGGGTAATCATATGTCCACCTGTTTCTGTTTGCCACCATGTATCCACGATTGGTGCATTACTATTTCCCACATGCTCGTGATACCACATCCAAGCCTCTGGGTTTATCGGTTCACCGACGGTTCCTAAAACTCGTAGCGAAGTTAGGTCGAAATCGGACAATTCGCTACTCCCCCATTTCATGAAGGTTCGTATTGCTGTTGGAGCAGTATAAAGTTGTGTGACTTTATACCTTTGAATAATGTCCCATAATCTATTTTTAGGCCATTGTGTTCTTTCTGTTCCTTTTCGAAGTTCCTTTCGTGGAGTATCAGGGGTTCCTTCATACATGACTGAAGTAGTGCAATTTGTAAGTGGGCCATACACAATATAGCTGTGCCCTGTAACCCATCCGATGTCAGCTGCGCACCAATAAATATCTGATTCTGATTTCAAGTCAAAGACATATTTGTGCGTGAATGCAACTTGGGTCAAATAACCTGCAGACGTGTGCATAATTCCCTTTGGCTTTGCGGTGGTTCCCGAGGTGTAGAGAAGATACAGTAACTGCTCCGCTTTCATTGGCTCTGGAGGACAGATTGATGATGCGTCTTCCATCAAATTATGCCACCAGTAATCTCTATCTGGCTTCATAGAAACATCAGTATCGCAACGGTTTACAACAACTACGTTCTCAACTGACTCGGCACCTGAATCGAGGGCTGAATCAACATTTACTTTCAAAGGTGATGGTTCTCCCCTTCGATAGCCAGCATCGGCGGTTATGATTAATTTCGCTTTGGCATCCTCACAACGGTCAATAATTGCGTCGGGACTGAAGCCTCCAAAGATTACTGAATGGACAACGCCAATGCGTGCACAGGCGAGCATAGCTATTGGAAGTTCAAGAATCATGGGCATGTAAATCGCTACAGTATCGTTTTGTTTAAGCCCAAATTCCTTGAGAACGTTTGCAAATTTTGACACCTCATCCAGTAACTCTTTATATGTTATTGATCGGGTGTCTCCTGGTTCACCTTCCCAGTGGTACGCCACCTTATCCCCATACCCATTTTTGATATGGCGGTCTAGGCAGTTATATGAGACATTTAATTCTCCATCTGCAAACCATTTGGCATATGGAAGATCCCACTCAAGAANTTTTGTGAAGTCCTTATCCCATGTCAGTAACTCTCTNGCTTGNCTAGCCCAAAAGNCTTCGACGTCTTCCGATGCTTCGGTATATAGCTCTTGGNTATTTATGAGAGCTTCTTCAGCAAACCTTTCTGATGGAGGAAATGTTCGATTTTCAATATAGAACTCTTCTATTGCTTGATTGTCAGACATGGTGACCTCTTTTATTTATCGTGGAGTCTATTCCTTTGCCTGACTTTAGGCGACCTGACTGTTTGATTCCACAAGCCATTCAACAACTTTGAAGGCGCCTAAGCCATCTGGATCTATGAGTGCTTCAGATTCCCCTATTGCGCTTCTGGCTTCAATTGCTGAAATGCTGGGATTATGGGCATTTTGCTTCCATATTNTTTTACTTTCTTTTAATTGATCTTCAAGACCTAGTTTCTGCAACCATTCTGCTTGGTTTTGAATTGATGTTGGTTCCTTGACTTTCGTAAGTTGACTTAAGTCAACATCACTTGTTATGTCTGAAAGGCCAATTTTGGTGAAAGGGTCGTTGATGATTTCGTGTTGTTGGTATGTTCGTAGCCAATTTTTCTTTTCGTGATTCTCGAATCCTGGAACTGTATAGTCAACGATGATAATTCTTCCATTCTTCAATATCTTTAGTGATCGTTCCACCCACTCTTGAGCCGCTAGCTGAAGTGGGACTCTAACATTATCTTTATCTATGGTGAATTGTGGTCTCTTTTTTTCAGTAGAGGGAAATAGCTCCTCACAGAAAGTTGAACCTTCAAGTCCTACTTTTACCTCTAACCAGGTTCCGTTTTTTTGAGATTGAAAGATATCAAATGGTANATTATCCAATAATTCATTNGCAAAAATCATGCCAATTCCTATTTCGTCTGGCATTTCCGAAAGCGCNCGGACAGAAGATGGGTGTTTTTGACGTTGCCGTTCGCTAGGTTCAACAGTGACATAATCAAGGTAACTAGCACATTTCATTTCAGATCTAAGAATTGACCNNGCTAGAGTTCCGGGTCCGGCTCCGCATTCTAGAAAAGTAAAATTAGAAGGTCGATCGAATTCTTCCCAACATCTGTCGATAGATTTTGCTACTAATTTTCCGAACAAGGGACCTACTTCAGGACTAGTAATAAAGTCCTTTCGTCTTCCTGCACCACCATGTGAGTAGAATCCATTGTCTTTGTCATAAAGAGCGAAAGCCATAAACTCACTGAAGCTTATGGGNCCTTCCTCTAATATCTTTTGTCTTATTATCTGTTCAAGTATCATGCTGAGCTCCTTTTAAGGCTACAGCATTTAATTTTTATANCTAGTAGCTACATTGCGAACGCAGTAAGTGATACGTCTGTGAAGTGAGTTACAATACCNGGAACCACGCCGAAGGCTAAAGTAGTCGCAACAGTGATTGCAAGTGCTGTTGACAAAGAAACAGGGATCTTCATTTCAGATGTGTGTGACTGATGCGGTTCTTCAACCCACATCTTCATTGCTATCCGTCCGTAGTATCCGAATGCGATAACGGCATTGACTGCAGCAATTACGGCAAGTGCGTATCCCCACCCTGTATCAGCACTTGTTAATGAAGTAAATACAGAGAATTTAGCAAACCAGCCTCCGAGTGGGGGAACTCCGGCTAGTGAAGCCAGGAAAATGGTCATCATNATTGCGAGGCTAGGGGCCGTCTTGAATAACCCGTTATAGCTTTCAATTTGACCTGTTCCTGTTGTTCTCGAAACTGAAAGAATAATTGCAAATGCACCTAGATTCATTGAAGCGTAGATTGCTAGGTAGGTTACAACAGCCGAGACTGATTTATCAGCGATATCGATGCTTTCCCCAGCGACTGCAAGCGGAGCTAGCATGAATCCAGCTTGAGCGATACCCGAGTAAGCCATCAACCGAATCAAATTTGTTTGACGAAGAGCCATGACGTTTCCAGCGGTCATGGATAGAGCAGCAAGTATCCAAAGTAGTGGTTGGAATACGTCTCCACGGCCAAAAAACCCGACAACGACAAGATTCATAAGCGCCACAAAACCTGCTGCTTTTGAGGCCACTGCTAGGAATGCAGTAACTGGAGTCGGAGCTCCTTCGTATGTGTCTGGTGCCCAGGTGTGGAAGGGAAATGCCGAAACTTTAAATGCAAANCCTATTATTACAAATATTACTCCAAGAGTAATTATTGATGTACTTGACTCGCCTGAGCTTATTGCAGCATTAATATCTACGAGAATCGTGCTTCCACTGACACCAAAGATGAGCGACATCCCGTAAAGCATTATGGCTGAAGCAAAGACACCCATTAGATAATATTTGAGGCCTGCTTCGTTACTCTTAAGGTCCCTCTTGCGCCATGTAGCCAGCATGTATGCAGGTATTGATAGCAATTCTAGGGCAACAAAGATTGTGATTAGGTCTCGGGCTGATGCCATAACAACCATTCCAAGAATTGATGAAAGAAGCATTCCGTAGTATTCGTTTTCCCAATATTCACCTTCTGCTATGTAATTTGTCGATAGGAGGACTACTAGGTATCCGCTGAGGAGAAATATAGCTTTTACTATCAGGGAGTACTTGTCAACTATAAAAGCCCCGTTGAACATACTTCTATCCTCTGAATCTATTGCAAGGGTGAGAATTGGTATTAGCGGAGCTAGTAGAAATAATCCCGCTAGTGCTGAGGTAATGGCCCTTCCCTTTTCTCTCCAGATAACGTCTATCAGAGTTATCATGGCCCCACCGCCAAGTAGACATAGTTCTGGTGCAACTGCATGCCAATCAATTGGAGGTCTTATGAACTCCGAAGTTGAGGCAAGGAGATTCCCAAAGGTTGATGCCGTAATTAGCATATGTTACTGCCCTGCCTCTTCAAGAAGATTTCTGATATTCGTGAAACATTCTTTACCGGACATCTCTCCATCACTTTCTAGGCAATTCTCAACGTTTTGTCCCTGGACGTCGACAGTCAATGATTTTACAACGGCGTCATCTGTGGTAGAGAAAATTGGCCTCGGGTAGAGTCCAAAGAAAAGAATTAAGACGAGGATTGGTGCCCAAGTAATCCACTCGTATCGTTTTACATCCGTAATTTCAGGGTTGTCTTTGAATTCATCAGTCGGAGTTCCCATGGCTGTTTTTTGCAACATCCATAGCAAGTATCCAGCTGCTAAGACTGTACCTAGGGCTGCAACAACCATATAAACCCTAAATGTCGTCTCGGATAAGATCGCTGCAGGGTTATAGCTCGCTAAAATTGCTGGGAACTCTCCCCAGAATCCAGCAAGGCCAGGTAGGCCAAGCGACGCCATTGCACAGAATCCTAAGATCCAACCCATTCGGGGTGCGGAGATGAGGAGACCTCCTAGGCGACCCATATCAAGAGTGTGGTATCTGTCTTTCATTGAACCAGCTAGAAAGAACAGCATTCCGGTGATTAACCCGTGTGCAACCATTCCAAAGATTGCAGCATTTATCCCAAAGTCAGTAAGAGTTGCTATTCCTAGCATCACAAAGCCCATATGAGCAACAGATGAGAAAGCTATAAGACGTTTCATGTCTCTTTGAGCGAGACAGCCTAATGCCCCATAAATGATTCCTATGACGGCAAGTAAGCCGATGAAAGGAGCCCAGGCAGCTGCAGCTTCTGGGAGCATGGGAATAGCTATTCTTATAAATCCGTATGTTCCTAATTTAAGAAGAACTGCTGCAAGGATAACTGAGCCAACGGTTGGGGCTTGAGTATGCGCGTCCGGCAACCACGTATGGAATGGAAACATAGGAACTTTGACTCCAAACCCGACAAACATCCCAGCAAAAATCCAAAGTTGTGCAGTTCGGCTTATCCCTAGAGTAGACCCTTCGGAAAGAGCGACCATTGAAAATGTTTGCGCCTGGTCCCCAACGATTGTGCCATCTGCCAAGAAATAGAGGGCTAGGAAACTGACCAACATAAGAGCNGAACCGAACATTGTGTAAAGGAAAAACTTCAGAGACGCATATCTTCTATCATCACCGCCCCAAACAGCGATCATGAAGAACATTGGCAGAAGGACCACTTCAAAGAATACGAAGAAAAGGATTAAATCCTGTGAAACAAAGGTACCAATCATTCCCGTTTCGAGAATAAGAATTAATGCCAGAATAGCTTTAGGGTTCCTTGGCTCTGGGAAATGTCCAAATGTATAAATGATGCATAAGGGAACAATGAATACGGTAAGCGCAATGAGGGGAAGTGACATCCCATCGATTCCTAGAATGTATCGGCTATTAATTACTCCAATCCAATCTTCGTCAACGACGAACTGAAGATCAGCTGATTTTCCATAATCGAAGGCAATTAACATGAATGCTCCGAACACGGCCGTTATGACAGTTGTTAAAAGGGCAACGCCTTTGATCAAATCCTCTTGGGCTTTTGGGATAGCCATCACAGCAGCTGCCCCCGCTAGCGGAAGAAAAATCATTAGGCTTAGAAGCCAATTATTATCAAATTCCATAAAAGTTTCTCCTAGACAAACACAATAAATAAGCCAGCCAAAATTGTGGTGGCTGCGAACATAATGGCGGCGTATTGGTGAACTTTGCCGCGTTGAACAATAGTACGAGTGGTTTCACCAAGTCCTTCAGATGCTCTACCTGAAAGGTTTACCGCTCCATCAACCAAATTCTGGTCAATTTTTTCATAAACAAAGGNTGCNGATTTTGTNGCTTGCTTTCCAACTTGGTTGACAACACCATCAATTCCTTTTTGGTTGGTCCAATACGCTGCATCAGCAACAGGCCCTTTCGTGCCGTTAGCAATGATATCGGTGTATAGATGATCCAAATAATATTTCTGTTTAAGAACAGTGTGCCCAGCTTTGGCAATCTTGTTTTTTGAAGTGAGTCCATTTGCTAGTTCTGTAGCTGCAGGGCTCTGTGCATTGACTTTTATNAAGAAGTAATGAGCTGCTAGNCCCACTCCGGTGAGTGCAACAAGAGTTGAGAAGATCGCTAATGTCCAGCTTGGAGTGCCGTGTGCAATTGCGGGGAAGTAGGTAGCTACGGGTTCAACATAATGTCCGAATCTTTCTTGCCAGCTAGTTGTATTTCCAGTGAGGAATCCAACAGGTAGGTTTAGAAACCCTGCTCCTATTGCCATTACTGAAAGAATAATTAATGGGATAGTAATTCGTTTACCTGATTCATGTGGATCCCCATGCCCATGGGTGTCTCCTCGGAATTCTCCAAAGAATGTTAGATAAATTACTCTCGTCATGTATGCACATGTGAGTGCTGCTCCGATTATCCCCATCACGAGCGCAAAAACATATGCTCCGTTGCCGCCGGTTCCTCCGAAAAGGCCCCAACCNCCAGTTCCTACAAGAATTTCATCTTTTGACCAAAACCCAGCAAGAGGGGGTAGTCCCATTAATGCTATTGTGCAAATAATGAAGGTTTTGTAGGTGGTAGGCATGAATTTGCGCATACCCCCCATGGATTTTTTCATATCAAAGCTGTGTACAGAGTGGCTTACAGATCCTGCACCCAAGAAAAGGCCTGCCTTGAAGAATGCGTGCGTGAATAAGTGGAANACTGCAGCNGTCCANGCCCCTACCCCAAGTGCCATAACCATATAGCCCAGTTGAGAAACGGTAGAGTATGCGAGCACTTTTTTGATGTCGTCTTGTACAAATGCTAAGAGACCAGCTCCGACAAGGGTGACTGAGCCTACAAGTGCGAGGATGTTGAAGCCCGAACCTGCGATATCGTAACCTTCAAAAAATACTCCATATAGGCGCGCAACCATATAGATCCCTGCTACGACCATTGTGGCTGCATGGATAAGCGCTGAAACAGGGGTTGGGCCAGCCATGGCATCTGGAAGCCAGGTATGGAGAATAAATTGCCCTGATTTGGACATGACAGCGGCGGTCAAGCATAAAGAAGCGATGAGAAGCGTGCTCTGACCGATTTCATTATTGATGGCAGCTACATTTATATCGACAATACTCCATGACCCTGCTGACCAGAAAAGTATTATCATCCCTACGAGGAGGCCCATGTCTCCGACACGATTAGTAAGGAATGCTTTGAGTGCAGCGTCGGAGTTAGGTTTCTCTTCCCACCAATGTCCTATTAACGCGAACGAACAGACTCCTACTAGTTCCCACCCGACGATTGTTTGAAGAATGTTCTCGCTTAGAACAAAGAAAAGCATTGAGGCGGAGAACAAACTCAGGAATGCGAAGTAATGAGTATATCTTCTATCACCNGATACGTAATCGGTGGAGTAAACGTGTACCAGAAGAGAAATAACGGTAACAACGAAGAGCATCATTACTGCCAACCCGTCTACCATTATCCCGACTTGAAATTTCTTTCCTCCAGTCTCCCACCATGTAAATCTTTCGATAACTGCATCAACAGCGACTGCTTCGTATCCTGATTCTTCGCCAGCAGCATAAAGATTGATCTCTTCCCCAGAAGCTACTTCGATAGGTTCCGTTACCTGATTCTCCTCTGCAATGAGGTTAGACGCGTCATCATAGTTATCTTCCGTTTCGTATGATGATACTTTTTCGTAGTTTTTGCTTGCATTATCAACTTGGTTTATCCATTGTCCAGCACAACATACTGCGAGTATGAGCGAGAGAGCGATTGCGGTTATACCAAACTCAGCCCCCTTATATTTCATCTTTTTCCCAAAGAACAGAATAAGAAAGAATGACAAAGCAGGAAGAGCAGGTATGAGCCAGGCTGTTTCTAAGAACCATCCGCTTGCTTGGACTGATTTGGTGGGTATTGATGCTGCGAGTGTGAACAGATTTGTCATGATCATCCCTTCATTAGGTCTATTTCAGACAAATCGACGTTTTGTTTATTTCTGAATATGAGGAGAACTATTGCTAATCCAACGCCTACTTCTGCTGCTGCGATTGCTATTACGAATAATGCGAATACTTCTCCCGCAATGTTATTTGTTAGGGCGGAGAAAGCTACCAAATTTATATTGACGGCATTTAGGATTAGTTCAATCGACATTAAAACCATTACTCCGTTTTTGCGGGCAAGTACGCCATAAATGCCTATNCAGAATAGAACTGAGCTTAGGATGAGATATTGGGCAATTGTCATGCTGGTTCCTTCCTTGCAATGACAACCGCTCCTATTAGCGCGGCCAGGAGGAGAACTGAAACGGCCTCGAAGGGGATAATAAAGTCTGAAAATATTGAATCTGAGACCATTGCAGCACTTGTTACCGTTTCCTTGGGAAGTTCTTCACCCCTATAACTGTCAATGATTGAATAAGACATGACAGCAAACATTAGAGTACCGATTACTGCTGGTAGGACTCTGTTTGGCATATTGATGTTCTCTTCATGGCCGATGCTTGCTTTAGTGAGCATTACTCCAAAGAGAAGTAGAACTATCACTGCCCCAATGTAGACCAATATTTGTGTAACACCGACGAATTCCGCACCCAACAGAAGGAATTGTCCTGCAACGCCTGCAAGGACAAGGACGAGCCATAGAGCAGCGTGGACAATGTTCTTTGTGGTCACAACTTTTAAAGCTGAGACGATCATAAGTATTGCAAGTATGGCAAAGAAAACATTTTGTGCGACCATTAGCGAGGCACCTTTCTGACCTTTTGTTCAGAACCGTCTTCGTATTCTTCGAAATCAGGGACTGTTTCCATCCATTCGCCGAGTCTTTCCTTGTCATGTAACATGTCTGCTAATTTCAGTTCGGAAAATTCATACTCTGGAGTCCAAAATAGGGCGTCGAAGGGGCAGACCTCCACGCAGATTCCGCAGAACATGCAAAGTGAGAAGTCAATATCAAATCTGTCTAACGCATTTACTTGGCGCGGCTTTCCACCTTCGCGTCTGGGAGGTGCTAGTTCTTTGTGCCCTTCGATGTATATACACCAGTCTGGACATTCCCGTGCACAGAGCATGCATGCTGTGCAATTCCCTTCATGTAAGGCGATAACACCACGGGCCCTTGCAGGCGGGGCCTCTTTAACATGAGGGTATTGGACAGTTAGTGCTCCTTCGCTTGGTTTTGGAATCGGCTTAAGTAGTCCTCCGGGAAAGAGTGTTTTGATCATTGTCCTGAAGGTAACTTTTAATCCTTTAAGAATGCCTGGTAGTTGTGACATCAGTTCACGCCTCCACTTGTTTGGATTTCTCTATAACAATTATGTGCTTGACTCATACTGCCACCTTTAAGACGCCAGTAATTGCGATATTTGCGAGGCTTAACGGTATTAAAAATTTCCAAGCTAAACGTTGCAATTGATCTTCTCTAAATCTTGGGAACGTGAACCTAAACCAGAAGATTAGAAAGGCTATAAGCATCGTTTTGGTCGCTAGTACAAGAGGCCCGATTACGTTGAATACTTGGCTTCCTGCATCTATCCCTGGCACGTACCAACCACCAAAGAATAGGACTGCCGCTATCGCTGAGAAGACGCCAGCGGATGCAAATTCGCCAATGAAAAACAAGAGGAATCTTATTCCTGAATATTCTGTTAGATAGCCTGTCACAAGTTCAGATTCGGCAACAGGCATATCGAAAGGTGCTTGAGTCAATTCAGCTTGAACGGCGATCATAAATATGAAAAAACCAATAAATTGGGTAAGAATAAATGGATTTCCTATGCCACCCCAACCGAATATCTCCCCTTCGGCCTGTGCTAATACAATTCCTTGCATATTCATTGTTCCCGCTTGAATTACGACACCGACAACAGCGAGAATTAATGGTAACTCATATGCAATTAGCTGTCCTGCAGCACGAATACCTCCAAGAAGTGAGTATTTGTTAGCCGAGGACCAACCAGCCATCAGTATTCCGATTACTGAGACTGAAGATACTGCCATTGCTAAGTAAATGCCTGCATCTAGGTCAACGAAAAGTGCGTCAGGTCCTGCAGGTAATACAACAACAAGAAGGAAGGTGGACATTAGTACTACAAATGGTGCTGCTGCGAATACGAATTTGTCTGCTTTTGAAGGGAAGATATCTTCCTTTTGGAGCCATTTCCCAACTTCAGCTAAGAGCTGCAGAGATCCATAAGGTCCAGCTTCCATTGGTCCGAGTCTGCTTTGCATGAACGAGATAGCTTTAAAAAGGTATAGGTACACTATCGTTCCAGCTGGGAGAAGGACTGCCAGCAGACCAATTGGTACTTTAATCAGAAAAGTTTCCTGCCACCATGAGGGGTTGAGCGCAAGTAATTCGATCATCTGTCAATATCTCCAAGTATGAAATATAAGGAGGCAAGGATGGAAATAATATCAGGGACAAATACGTCTTTTAGAACCCACGGGGTAATTGACATATTTGAAAAGCTGGCTGATCGAATCTTTACTCTGAAGGGAGTCAAATCACCTTTACTTACGACGTAGTATCCCATTTCCCCTAATGGATTTTCTGTTGCGACGTAAGCTTCGCCTGCGGGTACTTTAATTATTCTCGGTACTTTTGCCATGATCGGTCCGGATGGTATGGTCCCAAGCAATTGGTCAATTATGTTGCATGCTTCTCGAGTTTCTTGCAGGCGTACCCAAAATCTTGCAAATGAATCCCCGTCTGGATGTGTCCATACTTTCCAGTCAACTTGGTCGTATACAAGCCCTACATTGGCATCACGACGAATATCCCAATCTACGCCTGAAGCTCTTAGATTTGCTCCGGACAATCCATAGGATAGGGCTATATCTCCGGGTATAACTCCGATATTTCGAGTGCGGGCTTGGAATATTTCATTTCCCAAAACGAGTTCTTCCATTTCATCACAGAAGGACTTCATTCTGTCTAAAGCTCCACGTGTTTCTTCAATCCATCCTTTTGGTAAATCGTCTTTCAGTCCGCCTATTCTGTCAAAGTTCGGGTGAAAGCGTCCTCCGGTAACACGTTCAATTTGGTTTAGTACAAATTCTCTATCACGGAACGCATAGAAAACTGGTGTTGTTGCACCAACTTGGACAGCCATATCACCGAGGAAGAGGCATACGTTAGCTATACGACTTAACTCAAAGAGAATAGTTCTTATCCATTGAGCACGAGGTGGTGCCTCGACCTCCATAAGTTGTTCAGCTGCAAGAATGAAAGGAACTTCGTTTGCAAAACTTCCTAACCAGTCAATTCTGTTAATCAGTGTCGTTACTTGTGGGTATGTCCGTACTTCTGTTAACTTTTCATATCCACGATGCATGTAACCCATAATCGGTTCTGCTGCAACGACTTTTTCGCCGTCAAGTTTTGCTACGATTCTGAGCGTCCCATGAGTAGCTGGATGTTGTGGCCCTAGATTGAGGGTCATTCCTTCATCTGTTTCGACCTCCACATTAACTCGTGCGTCTGCGGCCTGGGAGGCTATGTATGCGAGTTGTTCACTTTCAGTTGATACGC
Organism: Acidimicrobiaceae bacterium; assembly: GCA_002713485.1. Classification (GTDB taxonomy): domain Bacteria; phylum Actinomycetota; class Acidimicrobiia; order Acidimicrobiales; family UBA8592; genus UBA8592. The sequence goes on along the minus strand of PAWI01000005.1, from coordinate 10,892 downwards.
TCATTTTTCTTCTCCGGGCATAGCTTCTACATCAACAATTCCAGGCCAGGGCTTCATGCGCCTTGAAAGCAATGGGTAGTCTTTTCTGAGAGGATGACCTTCGAAATCTCCCGGTAGATAAATGTTCCTAAGGTCAGGATGCTCATCAAATGTGACTCCGAACATCTCGCGAGCCTCACGTTCGTGCCAGTTAGCTCCAGGGTAAACGGGTATTAGGGATAAGGCTCTTGGGCTTTGATCGTTTAGGTCAGCTTTCACCATTACTCCTATTGCATTTGAGATTGAGTAGAGGCGGCACATTAGCTGGAATCTGGTATTTCCTCCCGTATAACCCCATTCCATAGGCTCAGCTTCATTTTGTTCGGCGTCCGGCTCAACGTCCTGTTCAGTTTCTAATTCCCGTCCATAAGGTGATGGCATCCAATCAATTACGGATAGCCAATCAAAGAATGTGCAATCAAGATCATCCCTGAGAAATTGAGCTGTTTGTCTCCAGTTATCACTTGAAACGCGTATCCAGAGTCCTCTGTTTGGTGCTATGTGTGATGAGAGGACTGTGTCACCTAACCCATCTAAAATTCTGTTGAGAATCTCTTCAGCTTTTTCATCAACTTCNGGTGTATCTTCTTCTATTACTGCAACAGTTGACTGAGCTTCAGTAGTTTCCGTCGATGATTCCTCTGCAGTTGGCTGATTTTCCTCNGCCTTTTCTCTGGCTGCCTGTGCGCGTTTAAGTAAGTGCTCTGGTATTTCAGCCATTAGTTATTCCTTCTTTTATCTGAATTAAATAAGGATTACTCAACAACAATTGGATCACCTTTCCAACGTTCTGCCATGTCTTCGTTCATAATTCTCTCTTGAAGCAAAACTATCCCCTCAAGAAGAGCTTCTGGTCTTGGTGGGCACCCAGGGACATACACGTCAACAGGGACTACTTGGTCTACTCCTTTAGTTACCGAATATGAATCCCAGTAGGGNCCACCGCAGTTTGCACAGGATCCCATTGAAATTACATACTTTGGGTCAGGCATTTGTTCCCATAGTCGNCTCACAGCAGGTGCCATTTTGTCGGTCACAGTCCCTGAAACTACTAAAAAATCTGCTTGACGAGGGCTTGCCGGAAGAGGTATTACCCCTAATCGCATGACGTCGTATCGTGGTGATGCAAAGGCTGCCCCCATTTCTATTGCGCAGCACGCTAATCCCCATTGATAGACCCACATTGAATAGCGGCGGCTCATATTTAGTAATTTTGTAAGTGGTTTTGGCATTTTGCCAGATTCGACTAAGCCCATGCTATTTCCTTTCCTTGACAATATTTTAGAACCATTTGAGAACTCCCTTTCGCCATGCGTATAGCAACCCTAAGAGAAGAATAAAGATGAAGATAGCCATTTCTACGAGGCCGAAAAGTCCATACTGTTCTAGGCGTGTTGCCCATGGAAAGATAAAAACAGCTTCAACGTCAAACATCACGAACAATAAAGCAAAGATATAATATCGAATGTTGCTTTGTGCCCATCCGGTGCCGACTGGGTCAACTCCTGATTCGTATGTTAAGTATTTTTGATCTTGTTTTCTGGCAGGCCTAATGAGAGCACTAAGTCCCACAAAAGCACCAACGAGTGCACATGCGAGCACGCCAAAAACGGCGACTGTGAGGTAGCTGCGTAGAAATTCAGACACGTTGATAAATAGTAGTTACTTGGGGCCATTCGGACCAAGGTGTACAGCACAAGATAGCCGAAACTAGAGGCTTAAACGTGGTTAAAGAGGGTTTAGTTTGATTTGTTTTTTGGTGTGTTCCCCTCCTTATGCTGTGAGGGTGTTCTCTTATTTTGTAGTGATTCTTTAAGGAGAAGTTTGAATAGTTCATTTTTAACCCGTTATCAACGCTGGAATAGCTCGTTGGACCATTTCCACTAGAGGTTCTGGCCAAATTCCAAAGAACATCGTTGCAATGACTGCGATAAAGAGCACTATTCCAATTTCAGTTGGAATATGAAGCTTGATATCGTCTTGATCTTTTTCTGGTTTTGACAGCCAGACTTTTACAAGGATCCGTAGGTAAAGGAATGCTCCTATGACGGCTGCAATCATGGCAATTACGGCGAGCAAATAGGATCNTTCTTCTATTGCGGCTTCGATGACATAGAACTTTGCAAAGAAGCCAGAAGTTAACGGTATTCCAGCCTGTCCTAACAGGAAAACGGTAAAAGTGATTGCTAATAAAGGTTTTCGTGTGGCTAGACCAGATAATGAATCAAGGTTCGTTTGGGTTCCTGTATCTCCGGCATTTATTGCTACGACTGTGAAGCTACCTATAACCATAAAGGCATAGGTCGCTAGATAGAAAAGAACTGCTTTTACTCCTTGGTCTGATGCAGCCTGTGTTCCTACTAACAAATAGCCAGCATGGCTTATGGAAGAGTATGCGAGCATCCGCTTTAGGTCAGTTTGGACGATAGCTAATAGCGAACCGGTCAGTAGTGTGGCGATAGCGATTGCGTAGATGACAGGTTGCCAGTCAGTTCGATATTCCCCGAGGGTAACGTAAAGTACTCTAAGGATTGCTGCAAATCCTGCAGCTTTGACTACGGAGGCCATGAAGGCAACAAATGGAGTCGGTGAACCTTGGTAGACATCTGGCGACCAAAAGTGGAATGGCACTGCTGCGACTTTGAATGCTAGACCAACTATTAATAAAGCTAGAGCTGCGAGTAAGAGGGTGTCATTTGTCAATTCAACTTCTTGGGTAAAGTTTTTGATTGCTGAAAATGATGTCGATCCGGTCGCTCCATAGAGTAGGGCTATTCCGTATAGTAAGAATCCCGAGGCAAAGGCTCCAAGAACGAAATATTTGAGACCTGCTTCTTGAGATTGGATTCGTCTCGAATTCATGGCAGCNAGAATGTAGGAGGATATTGACAGGACTTCAATGCCCAAGAAGAGAACTATGAAGTCATTTGCTCCCGCCATGATAATTCCGCCAGTAGCTGCGAGGAGCATTAGAACATAGGGTTCTGGTCCAGTTATGTTTTCTTTTTTAAGAAAATTTTCTGCNAATGGAGATATGAGGATTACACAGACCGTTATCAACATCGTTACGAATATTGAGAATCCATCTATACCAAATGCACCTGCGAGAGTTGAATAGGGGCCCTCGGATTTGTTTTGTACTTTATCCCAAAGAGGAAACGTGCTGCTAAGTGCTGCGACAGCAGCTAGTTGAGTATAAAACGAAGCAAATTTGTTGGTTGCCTTTTCTGGAAAAAGTGAGCAAATAGTAAGTAAGACGACACCTGATGCGGCGAGGATGATTATGGGCAATAATCCTGTCCAGGCTACGGACGGTGTTTGTATCGACTCATGGGCTAACACGTTTATTGCGCTCATTCGTGATCTCCTGAGTGGCTTCCACCTTCATGGTCAGATTCATGATCATGGTGACTGTCGTTATGAGAATATCCATGTTTATCNTAAGAATGTGACTCATGAGTTTCCTTTAGTAAATCGCTAAAGGTTGTCCGGTTTTGAGTGGTTGGTACTGGTTCTGTGAATGATCCATCTTCAATAGTTTCTTCGATGTGGGAAACAAGTTTGTCGACAGCTGGTTCAATACGGTCCAGCATNGGTTTAGGGTAAATACCCAANAANACAATAGCCACAATNAGGGGCAATAATGTTAGGCGTTCCCAACTAGTAAGGTCCTTCGTTGGTTCATCGTCTGGATTTTGAGGGCCGTGGAATACGCGTTGGTACGCCCATAGTAGGTAAAGTGCAGCGAGAATTACTCCTGTTGCTGCTATGACCGCCCACCATCTGTTTGCTGTAAATGTTCCAAGAAGTATTAGAAATTCTCCTACGAATCCATTGAGTCCCGGAAGCCCTATTGACGACAGCATTACAAGTGTAAAGACACCAGCGAGTACGGGTGCTGATTTCTGGATNCCACTTAGTTCGGAAATCTGACGTGTGTGTTTTCGTTCATAGATGATACCGACGAGCATGAATAGGGCTCCAGTCGAAAGTCCGTGGTTAATCATTTGCACAGTTGCGCCTTGAATACCTTGAGTGTTAAGCGCAAAGGTACCTAGAATGATGAACCCTAGGTGTGCGATTGATGAATACGCAACAAGNCGCTTAAGGTCTTTTTGCATAGTCGCGACTATTGCGCCGTAAACGATTCCGATAACTCCTAGNGTCAGGAATAAGGGTGCGAAAAAGTGGGAAGCTTCTGGGAATAGGAAGAGCCCGAACCGTATAAAGCCATATGTTCCTAGTTTTAACATGACTCCTGCGAGTATGACTGAGCCTGCAGTTGGGGCTTCTGTATGAGCGTCGGGTAACCATGTATGGACAGGAAATAGAGGTACTTTGACCGCAAAAGCTATAGCGAATCCAAGGAAGATAAGTCTTGAAGTATTTGTTGCGATTGCAGGATTTGTAGCGATTTCTAAAAGGTTGAATGTGAGTTCAGAGTCACTGTTCTGTGCATGCAGAACAGCTAATGAGACGATACTGACCAGCATTAANGCAGACCCAAACATTGTGTATAAAAAGAACTTTGTTGCTGCATATTGTGCGTTTCCATGACCCCATTTCCCTATGAGGAAATACATCGGAATCAGGACAATTTCAAAGAAAACAAAGAACATGAAGAGATCTAAGGATACGAATACCCCCATGCATCCTGTTTGTAATAGCTGTATCCATATGTAGTAAGCCTTGTGATCGTGTTTGGGGTTTATAGCAATGATCACAAATGGGAATAGAAGCCCTGTTAGCACTACGAGGAAAAGTGANATTCCGTCAATACCTGCGAACCAGTCAATTCCGAGNCTTTTGATCCATGTTTGCTGAGATATNAATTGGAATTCTCCGTTTGTTTCAAAAGCAGTCAGTAACCAAACTGAAATTGCTCCCGTTACGCCGGTGAAAATAGTAGCTAGCATTTTGTGCACACCGATGCGCGCGTTTGGAGTTAGCGCTACAGCTATTGCTCCGAATACTGGTAGNAGCACAAGAACGGGTATGACCTGAAANGTGGTCTGAGTTTGTGATGCAGCTAGCAAGGTTGGAAATGACATCAGAAACCCATCCTTGATACGAAATAGGCGATAATTGCGACTACTCCTATGAACATGCCTAATGCATAGCTTCTTATAAGGCCNGTTTGAAGGCCTCTCATTTTAGTACTGATGCGCTGCGTTACTTTTCCTACTCCNTTTACGGCTCCGTCAATGATTTTTTGATCAAACAGTGTTGTGGCCTGAAAACTTTTTCTTCCGGGTCCGCCCATAAAATTAGTAACCGTCGAATCAAATCTCCATGCTTCTTCAAGCACTGGATGTTCAATTTTANTCGCTAGGGAANGGTTTTTTAGGTANACGAATGCTGCAGCTAAAACTCCTGTGGTGGCCCCTACNATTGCAATTATCGCAAGGACCCATTTTGTTTGACCNGAGGCTGTTACATGGACCTCATTTCCAAAGAGTATCGGTTCAAGCCAATGNTCCAAATGCTTTGTGTCATAGCTGAAAGGAAGGTTTAATAGCCCAGCAACAGCAGCTAATCCGGANAGAATGACAAGAGGTATCCACATAGTGCTTGGAGATTCATGGGGTATTGTTTCATGCTCACCGTCATGCTNTGTGTCTGCTTCTGCCTCTTCTTTTCTTTCTCCTTGTTCCGAAATCCCCCATTTCTTTTCCCCGAAGAAAGTCATGAAAACAAGTCTGCTCATGTAGAACGCTGTCATTATCGCTGCGATTAAAAGCATCACCCATGCGATTTTGTTTTCGTTCCACGCAGCTAAAAGAACCTCATCCTTTGACCAAAAGCCAGAAAACGGAGGTATTCCTGCGATAGCCAGCCAACCTATAATAAAAGTGAATGCTGTTATTGGCATTACTTTTCTGAGTGCTCCGTATTTTCGCATATCCTGTTCGTGATGCATTCCATGGATAACAGATCCGGCACCAAGGAACAGAAGTGCTTTGAAGAAGGCATGGGTNATCATGTGGAAGATAGCAGCGACGTATAGCCCTGACCCAACTGCTACGAACATGAAACCAAGTTGGCTTACTGTCGAATAGGCAAGTACTTTTTTGATATCGTTTTGCGCNAATGCGGCTGTAGCTGCAAACAGAGCTGTAAAGAGCCCGATAATCCATATCATATCTATGGACCATCCTGCGGCTTCTGCTAATACAGGATTCATTCGTGTTAGAAGATACACTCCAGAAGTNACCATTGTNGCTGCATGTATGAGAGCCGATACTGGCGTCGGTCCTGCCATTGCGTCAGGAAGCCAAAGATATAACGGGAATTGCGCTGATTTTCCTGCAGCTCCTATAAATAGCATCGCTACTATTCCTGTTGCCGTGGCCTGAGTTAGGGCATCTGCTTCGATTACTGAGGAGAATATATCGCTATATTTCAAAGAACCTATATTGAAAAATAGAAGGAACATTGCGACCATAAAGCCCCAATCCCCAACTCGATTTGTGACGAATGCTTTTTTCCCCGCTGTTGCATTGGCAGGTTCTTCATGCCAGAAAGAAATGAGGAAATATGAGCAGGCTCCGACTCCTTCCCATCCAAGGAAAGTTATTAATAAGTTATCGCCGAGCACAAGCATNAGCATTGCGAATACGAAAAGGTTTAGGTATAAAAAGAATTTTGAAAATTTTGGATCTCCATGCATGTAGCCGATTGCGTACATGTGTATCAAAGCTCCAACGCCAGTTACGAATAGTGCCATGGTTATAGATAATGGGTCTGCTAGGAACCCAAGGCCTATTGATAACTCACCTGAGGGGATCCACTCAAATAAAGTGATTTCATAGACTCTTTCTTCAGGTGGTTTTGATGCCAGACCAAAGAAAACCGCTGCTGCTGCTAAAAATGAACCACTCACAGTTGCAGTAGCCAGCCAGCCAGCCTGAGGTTCTCCTAGTCGTCGACCAAAGAGTAAAAGCAACATGAATCCAATTAAAGGAAGTCCAGGAATAAGCCAAACGAGATGTGTCATGCTACCCCCTCAGAACCGAAACTTCATCAACTGAGGCTTTAGGTCTTCTTCGCATCACTGCCACAACTATTGCTAGACCGATTACTACTTCGGCTGCTGCGACTACAAGAACGAAGAGAACAGATAATTGTCCCCCCAAGTCGCCCATTTCTTTTCCGAAGCTTATGAACGCTAGATTCGCAGCATTAAGCATCAACTCAATGCACATAAACATAACTAGTGGGTTTCGGCGAACCAGAAGACCTCCAGCTCCGATTGTGAACAGGAGTGCTGATAGAGCAAGATAGTATTCGGTACCGATTGATAGTCCTAAGATCATTCTCTAGACACTCCGGTTTCTTCTGANGCATCTTTNTCAGACCCATCTATTTCTNCTTCATCTGTTTGGTCAGTGTCTTCACTAAATGCTGGTTCGGGATCATTGCTGTTTTCATTNTCGCGATAGATTGACGGGGGGTCATCATCTGGAAGCGGATCAAGTTCTCCTTTTGGCCTTCTTGTTAGAACGACAGCTCCGACTACGCCGATTGTTAACAGNAAAGCAGTTATTTCTAGGGCAAAGACGTATCGCGTTGAGAATAAAGCTCTNCCTATATCTTTGATATTTTGGTCAGGTCGAACATNGTCACCTGCATGGNCATGGTCACTGTTTATGGCTGTTCCNCCCTCGTATGTAGATTTTTGTGCAGTCTCTGGTGGNANTCCNGTAACGTCTCCTGAGAATGCNACACCTATGAGTGCTCCTAGCGCAAGGATCCCCCCGACTGCGAGTATTGCTATTTGTCTCTGTCCTATAATTGGATCTGTTTTAATACTTTCAGCACGGTCTACGCCAAGGAGCATTATCACAAATAAGAAGAGGATTACTATTGCACCGGCGTAAACGATAACTTGCACTGCTGCTACGAAGTAGGCTTCGAGATTGATGAAATGGATAGCTACTCCAAATAAGGTGGCCACTAGGGATAATGCGGCGTGAACTGGGTTCTTTAGGAAGACTACTCCGCATGCTCCTGCGAGAGAGATGATTGCTGCTAGGAAGAAGGTAACAGCTTCCACTATTGCTCCTCTTGAGTTTCTTCAAGGTCGCTACTTTGACCGGTTTCAGACGGACGTATTCCATACCCAAGTTCTCCAGCCCACTGTATTTGACCTTGGTAGCTAGCAGACCCTGATGGTGAGGTCACTCTCATCCATTCGGACGTGTATTGATCTTCACCCGGTCGCCAGTCTTCCCATGGTAGATGCTGGGGCCTTCCGCTGTCATCAACAACTAGTTCTTCTTTCGTATAGATTGCCTGTTTTCGATCAGTGAAGGAGAATTCAAATAGTTTTGTTTCGGTGATCGCTTGTGTGGGGCATGCTTCAACACAAAGATCGCAATGGATACAGCGAAGGTAATTTATTTCGTAGATAAATCCAAACCGCTCGCCGGGGGAAGTTGGATCCTGAGGATCATTATCGGCGCCACGAACATATATGCAATTTGCCGGGCAGACGCTGGCGCATAACTCACATCCGATACACTTTTCCATTCCATCTTCGTAACGATTTAGNACGTGTCTACCGTGTAACCGTTTAGGTTTNTTTCTCTTTTCCTCNGGATAGTTTGTGGTAACNACCTCGCCTGATTCGGANGCATGGTTAAGTTTCCCAAGCGTGACAGCGAANCCTTTGAAGAAATTAANAATGCTCATTTGCGTCCCTCCAAGTGGTTCTGANANTTATGAAGTGCACTTAGTATCATCCGAAGACCTCTTCTCCCTCAGTCTCTCTTTTTTGCTTTCCGATAGCTACGGATTTCATGAGTAAACNGGCGAGAAATGTTAAGGTTACGACACTGATGACGAGAATGAGAAGTTGGGATAAACCACTNTCNTAACCGCGATCTTTGAATATATCTAGGGTTGCGAGAAGCATAACCCAACCAAGCGCTAGCGGGATAAGTAATTTCCAGCCGAAATCCATAAGTTGGTCATACCTGGGTCTTGGGAGTGTCCCCCGCATCCANACAAAGACTGAAGCGAAAATAAATACTTTCCCAACNAACCACAGTAAGCCCCAAAACCACGCTGGACCTAAAGGCGGATAATATCCACCGGGNCCGCCGAAGAATAAAGTTACCATAACTCCCGACATGGTGATGACGTTCATGAATTCAGCCATAAAGAAAAGNGCAAATCGAATAGAGCTATACTCTGTATGGAAACCTCCGACGAGTTCTTGTTCGGCTTCCACAAGGTCAAATGGAGGGGTATTCAATTCCGCGGTAGTTGCAATGAAGAATATGAAGAAAGGAACAAATCCTGTNACTACAAGTCCCCAATCAGTTATTCCGCCTTTTTGGTTCAGAGCGATACTGTGAGTTGATAGTGTCCCAGTTTTCATGAGGACAGCAACTAAAGCAAGTCCTAGAGCGGCCTCATAGGACACCATTTGTGCTGAAGCTCTAACTGAACCTAATAATGGGTACTTGGACCCAGAGGACCAACCGGCCAGCATAATTCCGTAAACGGCTATTGATGACATAGCAAGAACGAACAGTATTCCTATATGGGGATCAGCTAGCTGAACGAAAGTTTCATTGCCAAACCAAGTCACTGTTCCATTTCCCCCACTGCTGAANTCTCCGGCAACTGGGACAACTGTGAANACAAGNAAAGCGGGCACTATTGAAAAGAATGGGGCTAATTTGAATACGAACTTGTCAGATTTATTTGGAATTAAATCTTCTTTAAAGAATAACTTGATACCGTCAGCCAGTGTTTGGAGAATCCCGAAGGGACCGGCGCGACTTGGTCCTATTCTGTTTTGCATATCTGAGATGAATTTTCTCATCCACCATATGTAGAGCATGACCGTTATTAGAAGAACCCCAAACGCAACAACNACTTTGAGAATGACAATTAAAAGGATTTCTAGGGTTCCAGCATCACNGAGAAAAAGTGGGTCAAGNGCAAATGTCATCTAGATAACCTTCGCAGTCGGGTCTATTCGGATATCAATACTTTCTGATCCATCAGTAAGTAATGTTCTGAGGTCTACNCCATCTTGATTTAAATATGCGAACGCAATTGAGCGAGGAACCTTTTTATCTGGCCTGATGACAACGTTAACTTTCTTTTCGCCGTTAATGAGGGTGACAAGTTGTCCGTCGGTTATCCCCATCGCCGCATAGTCTGCAGGGTTAATGAGTACTTCGGATTCGTTGGTGAAGTTTTTAAGCGATGGGGACATTTGAATGATCGTGCCGTTATCGAACATTTTCTTTGCTAGAACTAATCGATGTGAATAAGAATCGAAAGGACGGGTGTCAATATTTAAGTTTGCTTCTTTGAACTCTGTCTCTTTACCAAATTCAAGGATTACCCCTTCAGGCGACGACTCTATATCCTGTAAGGTGATTTTCTGATGATCCAGATTTATGGTTTGTATTTCGTTCCAGACATCTTCTGGTTTTTCAATTTCTAGATCTTGGTCCAATCTTCCTGCAATTTCTGCTGCGATCATCCAATCTGGTCGTGCAGTCCCAGGAGATGTGACCTTCTGTCTGACAGGGGTTATTCTTCCCTCTGTATTAGTGTGGCTTCCATTGATTTCTATAAAGGAAGCGGCTGGGAATATGATGTCTGATTGATACACAGACGGATTTACAAATAGGTCTACTGCGATAATTGTTTCAGTTCTCTGTAGTGCATTCTGAACGAGTTCTGGATTTCTATAATCACCTATCGGGTCTGTACCGAGTAAGAATAGGACATCTATATCGCCATCCGCAGCAGACTCAAGTATCTGGGTTGTTGTCATTCCTTCTTCATCTGGGAGGTTGGACCATCCATTTGAATCTGTTTTGTTG
>PAWI01000004.1 GCA_002713485.1 Acidimicrobiaceae bacterium | reverse complement strand
CGAAGGCCTTCATGTAGCTTCTCCATTTGAACACAAGGTTTTGTTTCCCCCGTTATTTCTATTTTTAGATCCCCAACTAGGAGAATCATTCCTTTTGTATTCTCTAAATCTATTTCGTCAACAAGAAAGTTTGCTCTTCGATTTATCGGGTCAAGTTGCTGACCGATGGTTTTTTGTGCTTCATTCCATGCCTTTAGAGAAAGAACAGTGACTTGCCTAGTCTTTGATTTTCCACCGACGCAGCCACTAAGGCCTTTTCCAGTAATGCTTTCAATAGATTCATGCGATTCCATTTGCTGGCTGGCACCTGGTTTAGTCCAGATCTTCAATAGATAACCCATTCCATATTTTTATCACGAGATTGTTACTAATAACCCACCTAGAAAAATCAAAGTCATTGCTATCAAGACTTGTTTTGTGCGTTCACGTGCTCCAAAGAACCAACCGCTGAGCAGAACAATCGCGACGTTTTGAGCCGCAAGCGCTAATGGCGCAACAATATTTACAGACCCTTTATTCAGAGCCTCTAATAAAAGTGGTAAGGCTATCCCGATCATGATCCCAGAAGGAATAAATTCTGGGAGAGCTTTTCGTGTTTGGATTTTCCAAATAGGGCCAAATTTTATAGAGACGAAAACCCATAATGTGAATGATGCAGCGACCAGTACGACTGTTCCTGACCACCATGCTGAAACATCGGTTCCGATATTGAAGTGTCGTGCTACGACATCACGTATCGCGAACGTTAACGATGTTGCTATTGCGAATACGATGCCGATCTGTCGAAACCGTATTCCTTTTTCCCAACTAATCAGAGCACTACCCAAAACGGTTAATAGTGTTCCAANCATGATNGTCGTTTTCCAAGACTCGTCTAGAAAAATAACAGCTAANAGGACAGAGAAAACTGGTGATGTCCCAATAAGGATTGACGTNCGTGCCGGCCCGATAGAACCAATTGAGGACACAAATAACCCTTGTGAACTTCCCGGAGCGATNACTCCCACAATCGCGAATTTCCAAAGAATGTCAGAATCTGGNAGAGGGCTTCCGGACAATAGCGCCAAAATTAGACAAACAATTGCAGCGATGGATACTCCAACCGTTGCTCCCACAAGAGCCGAAGCGCGTGAGCGATTAAGCGCCCATTTCACAATGGTTATATTGGTTGCCCAGCAAACTCCGGAGATAATTGCAAGAAGAGACGCTGTCTCCATTTCTTATTTGGCCGATTCAAGCACGCGCTTATAAGTGGAATGGTAATGATGAAGGGCTGGTTCATTACGGCCAAAAACTACTGATTTAAGTGTCTGACTATTAGCTGTTACTTGTTGACTTGCGCTGACGGCGTAGTCTTCGTCACGAATCACTTGAGCGAATACGTGCGAAATCATTGTAAACATCTGTCTCATTTCATCATTCGCTGATATTTCAGGTCGTAGATAAAAATTAATGAGAGAACGATGTTGCCCGGGTTCCTTAGGGTCTGGGTAGGCCCTAAGGAGATATAGGCCTTCTTGGGAAGGCATAAGTTGAACATTCGGGAAGAGCCAATACACAGGAAGCGTAGCAGTTGTTATATCCCATTCGCTCTCAGGAAGTTGTCTCATATCGTCTATATCTCGGCGACATAAAAGCATTCGATGGTTATTCCCNAACGTGTCATAGCACTGGACGTTCCCATGGAAAGCGTTATACAACGTTGTTTCATGGAGCGAACTGAAGTGATACGTTTCCCCGAACGTATCCATAGCTAGCTTCCAGTTGCACGCAATGTCATATACATCGTTTCCTAAGTATTCCAATTCTCCAAGGTTCCATAGCGATAACTCGTCAAGGAGTTCCTGAGTCAAAAGTTCTTTCAAGTTGATTTCACCGGTTGGATCTGGATGAACCCACAACATTCCATATTTTTCTAGACTTGGGAGTTCCAGAAGACCCAGTTCATTCATATCAACTTCACCAAAATGTTCTTGTTTAGGAAGACCAACGAGCGTTCCTTCTGAGTCATACGTCCACCTATGGAATTGGCAGGTAAATCTGCGTGCTTCTCCACGGTCTCGTTGCTCAACAATGACTCCGCGGTGGCGACAGGAATTTACAAATGCACGAAAGATTCCATCTCGGTCACGAACAGCGAGTACTGGAGTTCCCAGGTCATTTATTGTCAGGAATGAATTTATTTGAGGTAAGTCTCCTGACAGCCCAACTAGTTGGGGTGTCCTTTTAAAAAAGACTTCCCTTTCTTGATCTGCAAGTATTGGATCCACGTACGTGTTAGTAGGGTTCTCAAATAATTCTCCAGCGTCAACATTGGTTCCGGAATCAAGTCGGTGTAANAGTTTCTTAATTTGGCGAACCTGCTCATCTTTATCCACCCTTTTAGAGTAACAAGAGGTCACAAAAAGTGACAGTTATGAAATAATTGTAAATTGACTACACGCTATTGAGATATTTGTTAGGTTCGTTTCTAACAACACATAGGTGGAAGGGGGGTTACCTTGCACTATCACGTGTATACGCCACCTTGAATGAGTAAATAATGCTTATACGAGGCGCCAGCGTGCATGTGAAGTGTTTAACTACGCAGTACGCTGGCGCTTTTATTTTTTCGTTTCTGTATGTTTGAAGATATTGATAGCTTTTTGATGGAAGACACAATGATCACTACTCTTCCTCTATGAACCAAGATATGCAGAACCTCAAAAAACTTAATTTCAGGGCAGGGTGCCTTCACTTATTTTCTTTTGTCTTAATCCTGATTCTTTCAAATGATGCTTCGCTCCCTGTAGTCGCAACGTACTTGACGGAAGCTCCTGGAACAGGAAATTTTTCTGATCCAATTACTTTATTTAACTTAAATATCAGCTACATGGTTGCTGCATTCATGGCCCTATCAGCCTTTTTTCACTTTTATATCTGCCTTCCGTCGACATTCAAAAAATACACTTCGAACCTTAATCGAGGCATTAATTCATACCGTTGGATTGAGTATTCAGTCTCCTCTACGTTGATGATTATTGTCATTCTGCAGTTAAACGGAACATCGGATTACATTGCGTTACTTGGGATAGCTGGTGTGAATGTATGCATGATCTTATTTGGTTGGTTGCAAGAACGATATATTAAAACCGGTAATGGTGATCTCTTGCCTTTCTGGTTTGGTTGTTTCGCTGGTTCAATTCCATGGATCGCTACAGTCTTTAATTTGATAGCTCCTAAAGGTCCACCAGAAAGCACAACGCCAGGTTTCGTATATGGGATTGTTATATCAATCTTTATTTTCTTCAACTGTTTTGCTTTGGTGCAATGGAAGCAATATCGGGCTAAAGGTCGTTGGGCGAATTATCTCTATGGAGAACGGATTTACATCATTCTTAGTTTTATAGCTAAGTCACTTCTCGCTTGGCAGGTCTATTCAGGTTCATTAGCAAGTTAGCGATCGTTCGCTTACCTTCATTTCTTACGGTTGTTGGCGCCTCTTCGCGCTACGCTTGAGCAATGTCCTCTCCGCTACCAATTACATTTTTGCAGTCTGCATCCAGGTTGCATCAGTTGCCTGATCGGGTTCTTGAGTTGGCTATCGTGGGACGTTCGAATGTTGGAAAGTCATCGTTGATTAATGCATTAGCGAATCGAAAGAAATTAGCGAAGACATCAAAAACGCCTGGGGCGACTCAATTAATAAACGTGTATGAGTTCTCTCCGGAGGGGTCTGGTCATTGGTTGGTTGATCTTCCCGGCTATGGATTTGCTAAGGCTCCAAAACAAGAGATGGAACGTTGGCGAAGAATGATTGAGGAATACTTGATGGAGAGCGAATCATTGGGTGGGACCATTGTTTTGATAGATAGTCTGGTGGGGCCTACAGAACTGGATTTACAGATGGTTGAGTGGCTTGACCATATTGATCTTCCGTATCGTTTCGTTGCGACAAAGTCAGATAAGGTTCGTTCCGCAAAAAGCAGTAAACGTCGGCAGGAATTAACAACTAAATTGGGTGTTGAGAAGAGTGATGTTCTCTGGGTTAGCGCAGAATCTGGGAATGGTATTCCACAGTTGCGCTCAGAAATACTTGATTATTTTGAGTCTGATGATTGACCGCTTGCTTTAAGGAATACTTTTCTGAGGTCTTCTAACCCTGCTGGAAGATCAATCGGGGGATCTGGTAGCGGAGTGACGTTGCGTTCAGCGAGAACTTTTTCTAATGCTTGGGGGTCATCGCTCCATGATCGTGGATCTCCCATCATTACTTCATAGAGTTCAACTCCGTCTTCTCCAGCTATGAAGGGTCCAAAATCTGCACCAAGTGGAAGTTCAATGTGGGTTCCGGGTCCGCACAATCGGTCCCCACACGTAAATTCACCTCGTAAGACAGTAAGTACGTGGGGGCTGTAATGGCCATGCTTACGTACGATCATGCCGGGATCCCAGCGAGCAAACAGAGCAAGATACATTGGCTCTTCAGAGAACGCCACCCACTTTTCCCACACATGTGATTCTGTACCATCTGCATTCTCTTGGCTTTTGACCGGAATCCACGGAACCTCCATGTCATCATCCATGTTGGTGAAAGACGGGGACATCCCTGTAATTCTTGGGCTACTCATGAAGGTTCATTTCATGTTTCTTTTGGTGATCCATCAAAGTTAATGACTTTCCCGCGATTAATACTGACCCAGTCCCGAGCTTCTAAGTATGGTTGAAACGTGTCCGCTATTCGTCCTTGGTCTTGAAGCGACTTTAATTTTTGCATCTCATAAAGATCTGGAAAGTCCAACCATGAGACGACTGTGTCCCATAGGCGCATCGCTCTTTCCCCTTCAGGGGGGTCAATAAGAACCGGTCCGTAGAGTGGGTGGTTTCCAAAGAATAGTGTCGGGACTCCGTAGCCGCCCGCATCAATGACTCGTTGATGATCGTCTTTTATTTCATCGTGTGTTGATTCATCAAGGAGTGATTCATCAACAATGCTTGGATCCATTCCAATTTCCTCAAGAAGGTAACGAGCGACGTCAGGGTCGTGTGGCCGTTTTCCCTCTTCGTGGAGAGCGCGACCCGACCGTTCATACCATTTATCTAAATTATCCATGCTTTGGCGGCGAAGGATTGCCCCTATACGCATCATTGACCATCCATACGACCAGTCTCTTTCCCACGGATGCTTCTTACCTTCTCGTAAATTCACTTCTTCGAGACTGAAAAATTTCCAGTTAATCGTCAATCCATTTTGTTCCCGCACATTCCTAATCCACTTTGATGTCTGATACGCCCAAGGGCACATCACATCAAAATGAAAATCGACTTCTGTAGGGGTAGTACTCATACGTTCCTTTCAGTGCTTTTTCCTATTGTTGTCGGAGAAGTGGGTGCTGATCAAGATGAGAGATCAGGAACTGTCGGGTAGATTAGAGTAAGAGAAATGATGAGCACAGAATTTAACCCCGTTTTTTCCCNAATAAAGCTTGGNCCTATTGAGCTTCGTAATCGCGTTATTAAAGCGGCAACTTTTGAAGGTATGGCTATTGACAATATGGTCACNGATGCNCTTATTGATTTTCACAANGCTTTCGCTACTGGNCGTNTAGGGATGACGACTCTTGCTTATTGTGCGGTGTCACCTGATGGGCAGGGAGCACCTAATGAAATCGTGATGCGGGACGAAGCAGTTTCCGGTTTACGTTGTTTCGTNGATGNGATGCATGACCTTGACGTCGCCGCTTCCATTCAGCTCGGCCATGCTGGCCCNGTGGGNATAGGAGTCGGTGGACCTGCACTNTCTGCATCAAAGGTTTTCTCAAAAACNCGGTTCAAAAACACAACNCCAGCAGATGATGANCAGATTCAACGNNTNATNNATGANTTCGTTTCAGCGNCCGAANTTGCCGTNNAGAGTGGGTTTGATTGTATTGAACTGCATTTTGGGCATGGCTATCTGATAAGTAATTTCTTGAGTCCTAAACTCAACAAGCGGAAAGATGATTGGGGTGGTTGCCTTGAGAATCGTGCGCGTTTGGCTCGGACAATAGCCAAAAGAGTCAAGGAATCTATTCCAGATACCGTTGCGCTTATTGCGAAACTTAATTTGGATGATGGAGTAAAGACTGGTTTCCATGTTGAGGAATGTGTTGAAGTCGCAAAAATGCTTGAGAGTGATGGAGCGCTTGACGCTATTGAATTAACCGGTGGNAGTTCATTTGAAAATCCAATGTATTTTTTCCGTGGTGATGTTCCTGTGCATGAGATGGCAGAGATCTTCCCGAGTCGCATTATGAAAACTGGTTTCAAGTTGACTGCAAAGAAGTTCATGCCGTATTACCCTTTTGAAGAAGCCTACTTTCTGAAACAGGCAAGACTTGTCCGTGAAGCCGTGAACATGCCATTGATTCTTCTCGGTGGCATCAACAACTTATCTACTGTGCAACTAGCGCTTGATGAGGGTTTTGATTTCGTTGCGATTGGTCGAGCATTGTTACGAGAGCCTGATCTCGTGAAGCGTTGGGAAGAGGGAAATGATGCTGATGGTTCCTGTATTCATTGCAATAAGTGCATGCCGAGTATTTATCAGGGGACGCATTGTTGGATTGTGCCCGAAGAAAACCGACCGGGTCATGATAAATGGCCTCGTCAAGCTCAGAAAGTAGGTCTTGATGATCGATATTGAAGATGCAGGACGAGTCCGACTATTACAATTAAATAGACCGGAAGCGAAAAATGCCTTCAATGAGGCACAGTATGACAGTCTCACTGAATTACTACTTGAGGCAGAAAGTGATTCAACCGTTGCTGTGGTAGTGATCACGGGTCAGGGGGATAGTTTCTCATCTGGAACTGATGTTGTTGAGTTGGGTCAACGGATGGCTGATCCATCGTTCACACCGGGTAAACATGGCTTTCCCGGTTTGGCAGANACGTTGGTGNNCTTCTCAAAGCCTTTAGTGTGCGCAGTGAATGGCATAGGNTTAGGTATCGGNGTAACAATTCTTGGNTTATCTGACCTTGTTTTTATGGCACGTAGCGCTCGAGTGAAATGCCCATTCACGGACTTAGCGTTAGCACCAGAAGCGGCCAGCAGTTTCACCTTTCCTGCAATCATGGGCAGGCAGAATGCGACGTGGACTTTATTAAGCTCTCAATGGCTTACAGCGGAAGAGTGCTTGTCAATGGGGTTAGCTTTTAAGCTCTGTTCTGATGAGGAATTGTTGGACGTAACAATGGAACATGCTCAAGTGCTAGCGGCAAAGCCGATTAGTTCTCTGATTGCATCAAAGAAACTCATTATGGATCCGATACGTGAACGTATTCAGGCAGCCCGAAAAGATGAGGATAGTGCATTCGCCGAACTATTAGGCAAACCAGCAAATCTTGAAGCATTACAGGCTTTCGCCGAAAAGCGTGATCCAGATTTCTCTAGTCTTGGTGAATGATTTTCAGAAATCAGGGTTTGTTGCGCATCTGAAAACAAGACAGTTCCCAGTTATTTTGTAACTGATATCTGAATATGGCATCCAGACGGGGTGACCTTGTTCTACCTGAAAGCTGTTNCCTGAATTGTTTGTGATCTTGAAGTTATTTTGTGTTGATATCAAGATCTCGGGACCNTGAAGAGTGGCCTCAAACTCTTCATCTAAGTTAAGGCGGGTCAACATAAATGGTGTAGGTGATTCGTATGAGTGAAGAGATTCAGCTGGTGTCTGGATTTGCGGTTGTTCAGAAACAAAAGAAGCGATGGACAAAAACTCTTGGGCGTTTACATATTTGGGAGTGAGGCCGCATCGAATAACATTGTCACTATTGGAAGTTATTTCAACTACATTCCCGCGAAGGTAGGCATGGGTAACTCCTGGAGACACATATATGAAATCTCCCGGTTCAAGGGTTACGAAATTCATCAAAAGAAACAAGAGCAGACCTGAATCATCCGGATATGTTTCAGAGAGATCAGCAAAATATATCATTTCCTTTTCGTTAATTACAGTTGCACTCATATCGGAAGAGAGAACAGTAGACGTAATTGATCGGATCGTATCTGAATCTGTTGAGAGTATCTTTTGAATAGTTTCTTTAAGGCTTTCATNCGGGGTTTCTTCTGAGAGGCTTTCCTTTAGCCAAGAGAGTTCTGAGTGTCCTGCTGCGTCAATGATTGCGTGAATTTCATTTACTTCTCTGAAGCCGAATTTGAGATCTGTTTCTGTTAAGGCACATACGATTTCTTCTTTACCTCGAGGCGAAGAATACGATTGTGCCCCAATAAGGCTGGACTGTGCGGATGTAAAACCTTCCTCAGCCTGTTGTGCGTTCGGATGAACTTGGATAGATAATGGTTCTCGGATCGCGAGTATTTTCATGATGAAAGGTAATTCATTTTGAAAATCACTGGCTTGGGGTCCTAGCGTATTGTGTGGGTCTGTTGAAATGATGTCATCAAGTCCACGATCGCTTTCTACTGTTCTGCTTGGTGATGTTGGGTGAGCCCCCATCCAGAGTTCAGCCTCAGGTTGATCTCCTTTTGGCCGTCCTTGGAGTTCAGGGATGAATGAGTAGTCACCCCAGTGATAATGCTGAATATTTGGGGAAAGCAAATCCATGATATTTATTTACTCTCTTCTCGGTATTCTCTGAGGACCGAGACGAGTTCGTCAAGGGACTGAACGATGGTGTCTAGTGAGCGTGAAATCATCAGGTTGACGACTTCTTCTCCCTCAAAGCGTTTTCGCCAGTCGGTAAAGACTCCTATGGCAGGTTTTTGTAAGGCTGCTGCGTATCCGAGTTCCCACGCGGTTCCATCATCGGTAGTAATACCGTTAAGGTTTGCGACAACGAGGTCTGACGTGCGGATTGCATCACGGTTATTTTCAAAAATGGTTTGCACAGTTTCCGAAGTTTTTTCGGGGTTGTCGCGATGCGGTAGAAACGTGTTGAATCCTATTTCAGTGATTGTTTGTTCTATTTGTTCAATCCACCAGCGTTCCCCTTCATCAAAAAGGGGTCCGGCGACATAAACGGTTTTCGGATTCATACCTTTTATTATCTCGTGCATTCACATCTTTCCGGTTTTTATTCAGAAATGAATTGATTTACTCATAGCATGTTGGGTAAGTAATGATTTGTAGGATGATCATATGAAAATAAGTGACCATACCAATTTCTGTTCTTTTCTTACCAAGAAGTTTCCCTTGGTAAACAATCACCCAGATGTAGCTGGTTTACTCAGAGACCCTTATATTCTTCAAAGATTAGGAGCTGCAATGGCGAACTCTTTCCATAGCAAAGGGATTACGAAAGTTATTGCTCCTGAGGCTCGAGGTCCTGTCCTTGGAGCTCTTGTAGCTAAGTACTTGCGAGCGGGGCTGGTACTTGTTCGCAAAGATGGGAGAAATCATCCCGGTGCTGACGTAACTATTACATCTGATGAAACATGGACTGGTGAAAAGATTAGCTTTCTTACTCGATCATTTGATATTGATGAAACTGACCGAGTCCTTGTTGTAGATGATTGGGCCACGACTGGAAATACGATTCGTGTAGCAAAACAGTTCGCCAATCAAATGGGGGCAACCTATATTGGCTCATCTGTCATTGTTAATAAAGCAGATACCGCAATCCTTACGGAACTTAATATTTCGTGGTTGGTTAACTTTGATGATCTTGTTTAGCTGAAGTTGTTTCCTCTTGTAAGCGATTTCTTTTGAGAGTAGTTATATGTTGCTACACCAATTAGATGCTTTAAAGCCGATTTGCCAAACTCTTTGCTATCCGTTCCGGTAGGACTGGATAGCTCTACAAGATTATTTTCATCAACTTCTTTCACGTATTTAATAAGAATCGTTTTTTTATGTGGATGCCTAATAGCTACAATGTCACCTTTTTCGCATTGGGCTGCAGGTTGAATAAAGACGATATCTTTGGGTTCAAGTATGGGCGCCATACTGGTTCCGGCGACTCGGAATAATTTACGTTTTCGTGACGCTAACGCTANAAGTTCTTTGAGAACCGTTGGGATCAACTTGCTTCGTAGTACGTGACTTCTCTGCCTTTACTTTCCCAGAACATGTTATGGATCTTCTCGCATGCTGACATGAGTTCGTCGGCTGCTTCAATAGAAACATTTTGTTTTGCTTCAGAACATGTTTTAGCTGCATTCCAGAAAACTTCATGAAGATCTGGATACGCCTCAAGATGTACTGGTTTGAAGTAGTCAGTCCAGAGAATAAGCAGTTCGTGTTTGGCGAGTTCAGCTTGTTCTTCTTTAGCAGCTACGTATCGTCCAACAGTATTGAGGTACGAGGCTACGGCTTGGGTATCGCCTGGCTCAGGTGGGGTTAGGTCGAGTATTTTTTTTGTCATTGACCTCACAGCTTCAGCTGCGATGCGAGCTGAGGCTGGGTCGTATACTCCGCAGGGTGCATCACAGTGAGCCTCAGCTACGGGTAGTTCGTCAAGTCCGAATAGTTTTGAAAGGGTGTTTTCTTCCATGTGAAGATATCTCCTCGGTGTTTGGTGTTGTCCTCAATGTATCAATAGCAGGGAGTAGAGTCCAACAAATGTGACCAGTTCACTTCAATTTTTCTACGAAATTATGATTTGACACCTGCATTGAGACTTGGGAGTTTCTTCTAATGAGTTTCGCGCTGTTGTTCTCAGCTTTTGGGTATGGACTACGCCATGGTTTTGACTGGGATCATATTGCGGCACTAACTGATATTTCCTCTGGAGAGAGAAGCAAAAAGCGTGCGTTTCTTTTATCCAGTTTCTACGCTTTGGGGCATGCTGCGGTTGTGATGGTTTTGGGGATAGCGATCATTCTTGCTGATTTCACTGTGCCCGAGAGTGTGGATACGACGCTTATGTATTTCATTGGATTCTCACTTATAGCTCTTGGGGTTTGGGTTCTCACGGGCATTTTCTTTCAAGGAAGTAATTTCAGGTTGAAGAGTAGGTGGATGTTAATCCGTGATGGATTGTTCAAGGGTTTGAGGAGAATCCGGCGAACTTCAAGTGGGCGAAGTATTAGCGTTGAGCATTCACACGGTCATCACCACGACAGTGATGTTGAACTGCATGAGCACTCCCATGAGTCCGGATCTAGTAATGCAGAGCATCTTCATGTGCACAAGCATGAGCTTTTCCTTGATCAGGAATCTCTGAGTAGTCCTACAGCGATTGGTGTTGGTGTGTTGCATGGTATTGGGGTTGAGACCCCTACCCAGATCGCTATTTTTGTTGCGACAACGCAGGCAACGGGGAAAGCCGGTGGGTTGCTTATTCTTGTATTTTGGGTGGTTGGTCTTATTCTCGCGAACTCAGCGATTGCGTTATTGTCTATTGGTGCGAATGATTGGCTTCGGACACATACAGTGTTTTATCGAGTCTTAGCAGCGATCATCGGTATTGTCAGCATAGTCGTGGGGATTCTTGTCCTCATTGAGAAAGACGGGATATTACCCGCCTTCTAAACGCTCGATCACTTGTTGCGGTGTTGGTAATGAGCTTTGTGCCCCAGCGACAAGTGTTGTTGCAGCACCGACTCGCACGGCTTCTTGAACCGAGGCTATAAGGTCTTTACCTTGTGAGAGCCCACCTGCAAGCGCTGCACAGAATGCGTCACCAGCACCTGTGGTGTCAACTGGTGTAACAACGGGTGCTGGGACATGCATAACATCATTGTTGGCAATGACAACTGCCCCATCAGCTCCAAGAGTTACGACAACGGAGGCGCATGGAAGCGTTTGAGCTGCTGAGATTGCCTTGTCCACGGAATCTATTGGACCTGTTCCAGCTAGAAGGGACAATTCAGTTTGATTAGGGACGAGCACATCAACGACGTCGAGAAGCTCAAGTGGAACTATTTCCTCTGGAGCAGGAGCAGGGTTCCACACAAAGGTTCCTGATGTGCTTCTACCAGTTGCTACCACTGTCTCTATCGGTATCTCAGATTGTGTGAGAACGACGGTTGCAGTGTCAAGAAATGGAATGTTCTCTACATCTTCAGGTGTGAGTCGCGCGTTTGCTCCTGGGCTGACGACGATGGAATTATCACCATCTGCTTGAACCGCAATCATGGCTATTCCTGAAGGCACGTCTTCTGTTTCAAACAAAAATGAGGTGTCGACATTATCTTCTTGTAAGCATTGTTTCAGGAATTTTCCGTTGTCGTCATCCCCAATGCGTCCGATAAACGCTGACGAATGCCCTAACCGTGATGTTGCTACTGCTTGGTTGGCGCCTTTCCCACCAGGTATCTGTAAGAGGTCTCCTCCCAAGACTGTTTGACCTACCAGAGGAATAGCGTCAACATTGACTACGAGATCAAGATTGCATGATCCNACTACTGCAACATCTATAGACATGGTCAGATTCTCCCACATGTGCCGTCAGTAGACCAATAGCGTTCCCGCATCATCCGTACACTCCAAGTAGCTTGCCTGTTAACCCTATTGCAGCGACAATCATGAAGATTCGTATTANCCGCTCCCCGCCTTTCACGGCTATGCGGGCTCCTACCCAACCACCAAGTGAAAGCCCGATCGTTANGATGATCGCCGGCCACCACCTCACCTTTCCCTGAATAATAAACACAGGCAAAGCAGTCACTGTGACTGCGAGCGTGACGAGAACCTTCACAATATTTGCTTTCATAAGGGGTAAACCTGACCTAGTCAGGAATGCAAGCAGGACAAGTCCAACTCCCATTTGAATCGCACCAGCATATATTCCGATGAAAAGAAAGACGATGAAGATAACCGTNTTTGAGTACTGNCTANTTGGTTCAGCTGTTTTGGGTTCTCGTAGTGAAAGGAAAATGATTGGGAGCATCAAAATACCAAAAATCGTTTCAAAGGCGCGATCAGTGATCTGACTTATCGCTATAGAGCCGATTAAGGACCCGATAACGACTGGAANGAGGAANGGAACCGCTTCTTTATANGCNGTNACTCCTTGACGATGAAAAGACAGNATAGTNGTACCGTTCGANACAAAGATTCCTAANCGGTTAGATCCNTTNGCAAAATTTCCNGGTACACCAGCGAGAACCAGTAATGGCACNGTTAGNGATGAGCCNCCNCCNGCCATTGCATTGACTATTCCTGCAGCCCAGCCACCGCAAAAGAGCAATATTGCTTCCCACCAAACCATACATCTACCGTACCGTAGACATAGCTGTGATAGTTTCTAGGCTCTGTTTCCTCTTATAAGGTCGGTAGTGCCGTCCCATTCGTCAGCTGCTTTTTTCCACCCAGCAAAGACATCTCTGATGCCTGGATTGTCACCATGGAGTTCAAGGAAGCATCCGATTGCTTCGCGTGTGTCAACGTAGATGACGTTTGCGACTGACCAGAGTGATGATGCGACTGGGAAGCCTGCGGCCTCATATTTTTCGCCTTCTTTTTCGATGTCGTCGTCGGGGACTAGCATGCCGATGTGGTGGAAGCCTTCTTCGCCTGCTTGGAACATGTCTCTGTAGATTGATGGGCCTTCATCGTTTTGTTGGATGAACTGTACGTGGGTGTCGCCGTGATAGCCGAATCCGTAATCTAAGGGAACTGTCATTTCTTCGCCTCGGTATAGGTGCCGGTCGCCCCAGTGTCCTTTTGTTACGAAGAATGGCCCTGCTCCGGTGACTCTGTTCCATTTTTTACACGCTTCTTCGATGTCGTTGACAAACCATGCGTGTTGCACGATTGGGTATCTGATTAGTGGTTCCATGCTTCCTCCTGTGTGTATGTTGGCATCAGGTTGGATGATCTTCCAAAAGGGATATGAAGTTTCTTTGTGCGTGCGCCTATTGTGTAGGTATGGCACGTTCAACGTCACAATT
>PAWI01000003.1 GCA_002713485.1 Acidimicrobiaceae bacterium | reverse complement strand
CAAGTTTTTGAATTTCTTGAGGGAAACAGCGCCAAAATTCTGATCGTCTTGGATTGTGGCTTAATTTCTTGTGCTGAAGTTTATAAACTAAGAGTAACGATTTTGTTATAGAGGTTGCGCATGGATAATGATAACCCTTTCGAGGGCATCCCTTTCTTCGGTGATTTTGAAAAGTTATTTGGTGGTGGGCAAGACCATTGGTCAACTGCAAAGCAAATCGCTGTACAAATGGCTGCCGGTGAGGAAGGTGATTCTAATGTTGACCCCTCTCATAGAATCGCCCTTGAAGAGTTATCTCGAGTTGCGCAGTTACACGTCTCGGATGCTACTGGTTTGGAGTCTCGCAATGCGACGGTAGTGCCTGTGACACGAACTGAGTGGGCGCATGCGACTATTGAAGCGTATCAACCCCTATTTGAGGAATTGAATGCGTCNNTNGGTAAGAGTTCGCGCAACGAAATTGAAAGCAGCGACCCGATGGGGGCAATGTTTGGGCAGATGATGCAATTTCTNGGTCCNATGATGCTTGCTATGACGGCGGGTTCAATGGTTGGTCANTTAGCGCANCGTGCNTTGGGGCAATATGATCTTCCGATTCCGCGCGAACANGATGCGCAGGTCAGGATCATTACNAGAAATGTTGAAACGTTCGGGCAAGNGTGGAGTCTCCCNTCNGAAGAATTATTACTNTGGGTGTGTTTGAACGAGATCACCTACTACACCATTTTCCAATTGGNCCATATTCGCAAACGGTTTAGTGATTTGCTGATGGAGTACGTGGGTGCGTTTGAAAGTAANCCTTCTGGACTTGAGGAGAAGTTGCAACAAATCGATATGACGTCTCCGTCAGCTATTGAGGATTTGCAGAAATCGTTGGGTAGCCCAGAAGTGATTTTGGGAGCGATGCAAAGTGAAGAACANAAGTTTATTCTGCCAGAACTTGAAGCCACAACAGCGGTGATCGTTGGGTATGTTGACCATGTAATGGATTCAGTGGGTAAGGGACTTATTGGGTCGTATGACCAAATTACGGAAGCGATGCGTCGTCAACGTGTTGAGGCTGACCCGTCTGACAGGTTTATTGAACGATTGTTGGGTCTTGAACTGACTCAAGCTCAGGTTGATAGNGGCACGAATTTCGTGAATGGGGTTCTTGAACGGGCTGANNCTGCNGGTTTGGGTCGTTTGTGGGAGGATTCAAAAAATTTCCCTACTCCAAATGAAGTGGATGCTCCTGGTTTGTGGTTAGCTCGTTTGGATATTCTTGACTGAACTCTTTTAGAAGAGTTTGAAATTGTCGTCCTCGGGGTCTTGTGGAAACGGATTGAATGGTTCTAGTCTTTCCTCCGTGACCAGTGGTTTTTGTTCTTGCGGTGGTTCCTCGATTTTGGGTTTTTCTTCGATATCTGGTTTTTGAATTAAGTTTTTTAGGAGACCCAATATGCCTTCCGTTGTTTGTTGCGTTCCCGAATTGTTCCCTAGTAGGTAGGTGATTGCTGCTGTTCCGCCAGCGATGGCGAGCATGAGGAAGCCGAGTCGTGCTGGGAGTGTGAAGATGACGGGTATGAGCGCTGCGAAGACCCAAATGAGTTGAAAACGTGTTTCGAATCGTGCGAATGATCGCCCGTAGTTGGCGTCGGGTGCATCGCGTTGGACGATTGAATCAAACGCGAGTTTTCCTGAGCTGACTGATAATCCGACTGCTAGGCCTACGACGAGGGCGCCGCTTATTCCCCCTGCCCATAATCCTAGGATGGCGATGCTGGTTATCGTGAGTAGAGCGCCGAGTAGCATTCGTTCTTCGCTGATTCGTGTTCGTATTTTGGGTGCGATGATTGATCCGATTAATCCGCCGATGACGCTGCATGCAACGACTGCTCCGAGGGCTATGGCTGAGGAACCGTCTGCGCCGATATCTGTTGCTAAGAGGTCTTCATGGAGTTTGCTGCCAGTTGCTGTTCCTATACCTGAGAGGTCTAGGTCATCAGTTCCGCCTCTGTATGCAAATGCTACGAGGAAGGTGAAGAACCCAATGATGCCTCTGAGGACTCCCATGCTGTTAGCTGCTCTGGTGATTCCTGCAGAGCGGAGTTCTTCTTTTTCGTCTTCTTGTTCAGCTGTTGGTGCGATAGTTGTTTTGGGTAGGCGTAGAGAGGCTAGACCGGCAAAGCCGAACGTTATCGCTGCGAGCACAACTGACCAGCCTGGTCCTCCTATGAGTTGGGCTAGGGCGGCAGGTGCCGCTCCGGAGAAGCCAGCAATGCCTGATAAGAACGCGAGTCGGGCGTTTTTCTCTACGAGCTGTTCATGTGTTTCTACAGTGGTTGGAACGACTGCTGCTTTAGCGATGGCATAACTTTTTTGTAGAACAAGGATTGTGAACGCTAGTGGGAATAGGAAAAGTGAGTCAAGGTTTGAGACCATGAGTGCAGCTGTGATCACGCGCAAAATGTTTATGGCAAGGATCATGAGTCTGCGTCCACCCGCGTAGCGGTCAATGACTGGGCCAATTAGTGGGCTCACGACAGCGAATGGGGCGATTGTNANNGCGAGGTAGAGGCCTACTCTCCATCGGGCAGCGCTTGGATCAATGGAGAAGAATAGCGAACCGGCGAGGGCGACTGTAATCATTGCATCGCCGGCGGCTGAAAGGGCGTGGACTCTGCTTAGTCTCACAAAAGGTGAGAGAACAAATTTGCCTTTATTTGTTTTCGCAGCTGTTGTGCTTACTTCGCCTTTGAAGAAATCAGGTTGTGTTTCAACGTTGTCGTCCACGTAACGAGTCTAGGAGTTACATAAGCAAAGCGCATAAATTTGCTTAGGATCTGTTCAGAGTCAAGGGGTATCCACAAACTTATATCCGACGCCCCGAACGGTGACTATTGACATTGGTTTACTTGGGTCTTTTTCAACTTTTGATCGTAAACGTTTTATGTGGACGTCAAGTGTTTTCGTATCGCCTACATAGTCGAATCCCCAAACCCGGTCAATCAGAACGTCCCTCGTGAGTACTCTCCCAGCGTTCTCAAGGAGAAGTAGAAGTAATTCAAATTCTTTCAATGGAAAATCAACTATTTCGTTGCGTACTTTGACCTCATATTTATCAATATCTATTTGAATATCACTAACTGTAATTACTCTTCCTTCACTGATAGCTTCAGTTTCATCGGACCAATTTGACCGGCGAAGAAGTGACCGCATGCGCGCAACAACCTCTCGCAACCGATACGGTTTTGTCACATAATCGTCAGCTCCAACTTCAAGGCCTACGACAGTATCTATTTCTTCACCTTTTGCTGTCACCATTATTATCGGCACTTTTGATTCTGTTCGTATTTCTTTGCAAACATCTAATCCGGAAATTTTCGGAAGCATTACGTCAAGGAGAATTAAGTCAGGTTTAAATGTCCGAAATAGATTGAGTGCCATTAAACCATCTTCTGCTANTTTGACATCAAAACCTTCACGATCTAGACCAACTTTTAAGGCTTNAACAAAGCTCTTTTCGTCTTCTACGACCAATACTTTGGGTAAATTTTGGTTCATGATGTTGCCACCTCATTTTCGTGGAGTAAAGACAGAGAAGCATGGCCCTTTTCAGNTTTGGGTTCTACAGAATTTATTGGGAATTGTATAAAGAATGTAGTTCCCACCCCTTCTGTNGATTCGATGCGTATTACTCCTTCGTGATTTACAATGACATGGCGTACAATCGCCAAACCAAGTCCTACTCCTGAGCCTGAATGGCTTCTGTCCACACAATAAAATCTTTCAAATATACGATCAAGGTCTTTTGTTGGTATGCCAATGCCGTTATCGCTGATTTCNACTTCTATGAAATCATCTAATTGTTNAANCGTTAGATGGACATTGCNTTGATTGATTCTTTTATACTTTACGCTGTTCTCGAGGATGTTATAGAANGCAGATGTTAACTGTAATNCGTCTCCAAAAAGGTGGACTGGNGCAGGAGGAAATGAGGTTNAAACAGTAACTTCNTTCTGNTNAGCAAAGNTNTTCACCCGATCTATTGCTTGTTCTGCACATTTCAGTANGTCGATCTGATTAAATGAGTCTGTTGACCCATGCTCTATNCGGCTNAGGGNAAGAAGGTCATCAANAGTTTCGGATAANCGCTCAGTTTCCTGCAGAATGTTCGGTGCAAACNTTTGAACAAGATCTGTATNGGGTTCNCCTAATAANGTTTCGGTTAGAAGAGCTATGGCGCCTATAGGTGTTTTAAGTTCATGACTTATATTTGAAATAAAGTCCCTCCGAACTGACTCAAGCCTCTCTTGTTCTGATATGTCTTCAATGGTTACTACAGAACCTATTTGATTTCCCTCGATTGANAGTTCTCTGAGGANAANNTAAAAAGTTTTTTTTCTNGAATGAGTTACTGAGGACGGGTGAGAATTATCAAAAACNTCTAATTCTTGNTCTATAACTTCCTNTCCATCGCGAGTTTGAAATAATTCATCGATCGCATCAGCAATNAACGCNCCACTATGAACTCCTGAAAGAAAAGAAGANGCANACGGGTTTGTANGAATCAATTGATCNNCCTGCCCATAGATCGCTATNCCATAATTNAGAGAATCNAGTGCNGCAATAAGTTGTTGGCGAAAAGCATCAGNTNTGATTCTTTGCTCCTCAATTTCNTCTATNGCTNTNGCTAGTCCTCTTAGAGCTACCTCAACAGTTTCTGATTGCACAATTTTCTGTGACAGACCCTTTGTCAGATCGTCTATGGAANGGATNGTTTTCTTTTGTTTGTTGAGTTGCTTTNCGCNGACATATATTGCTGCGCATGAAACGGCGAGAGCGCACAGNATCCAGATCAAATTCTCGCCCNTNTTNNTGGAAGGTACAAGATTTGCATGTTTTAGTCCTTATCAAGTTCCTTTGCNCCGATACCAGGTTCTAGTCGTATCTGAGCTCTAGCTGCACCNGTATTTTCAGGTTTCCATCCATTAACTATNTANGAGACCCTTTCCCCCACNTTTACAGCATGGTCACCTATACGCTCGTAATACCGACACACAAGTGCTAGTTGAACAGAAAGATTGAGCTCCATCTCACTATTTGTNTGCCCCGATAGTACTGCCTTGACAGTTTCTTCATTAAGTTCATCTAAGCGGTCATCAATATCNTCCAATGCTGATGCTAAGCCNGAATCTCCTTCNATATANGAATCAATTGACAAACGAAATAATCTTGCTGCCTCATCACTCATCTGTTGGATCAGTCCTCTGACNTCAGGATTGATAGTGGNCCCATGCATGCGACGAGCTGCTTTACATATGTTGGACATGAGNTCNCCGCATCGTTCTACTTCACCGTTTATCCATAGCGCTCCAGTGATAGCTCTTAAGTCAGATGCCATTGGTTGCTGCAATGCCANTACNTGGTAGCAACGCTCCTCTAATTCAATTGACATAGCATCAATNACATCATCATTACTGATCAATGTTTCAGCTGCTGCCATATCGCCGGCAAGAAATACTTCAGTTCCTCTNACTATGGCCTCTGAAACCCTGCCTGCCATTCTAACTATTCCATTTTTTATAGAGTCCAACTCTTCATGAAACGTTTTCCTTAGTTCTTCACTCAAAATCTATTCTCCTAACTATCCAAATCTTCCAGTCACATANTTTTCAGTGCGTTCATCATTNGGATTTGAAAAAATAATATCTGTGCTTCCAAATTCGACTAATATNCCNGTTCTCATATCACTATCTTCTGCGATCTCAACTGAAAAGAANGCTGTCTGNTCAGATACTCTTGCCGCTTGTTGCATATTGTGAGTCACAATGACTATTGAATACTCATCTTTGAGTTGAGCCATTAATTCNTCTATTCTTCCTGTCGCTATTGGATCAAGGGCNGAACANGGCTCATCCATAAGCACAACATCAGGATTTGTAGCTATTGCCCTCGCNATACATAATCTTTGCTGNTGCCCNCCNGACATNCCTAANGCTGAGCTTTTCANTCGATCNTTTACTTCNTCCCANAACGCAGCTTTNNNNANNGAGGATTCTACNAGGTCNTCCATCTCNGANCCTTTNNTNACTTGGCCAGCTATTTTGGGACCGTATGCCACGTTGTCATANATTGACTTTGGAAAGGGATTTGGNTTTTGGAAAACCATNCCTATTCTTCGTCTCACTTCGACTGGGTCGACTGCTTTATCGTATAAGTCGACTCCTCTGTATTTGAGATCGCCGGTGACTCGGGCTGTGGGGATNAGGTCGTTCATGCGGTTGAAGCTGCGTAACATCGTTGTTTTTCCGCAACCTGAGGGGCCGATGAAAGCTGTGATTTCATTGGTAGCAATCTCCATATTTACGTCTTTGACCGCTCTGAAATCTGCGTAATAAACATTGAGGTTAGCAACTTCAAATATGTTATTTTCGCTTGACGCTATTTCTTCTGAAGTTTCATCCATGGTTATCCGATCAGCTTAATTCGTTCTTTTGTTCTCAAAGTAATTCCTGAGGAGTATGGCTACTATATTGGCGGAGATNACAACCGCTAGCAATACGAGAATCGCTCCAGCTGTAGCTGCATTCCAATCACCTATAAAAGCTGGTTTTTTAGCTAGTTGAGTGATCATGAGTGGCATTGCAGTAAATCGTTCACCAAGTTGTTCAAGCTCNAATAAAGAACTCTTAGGTCCGAGAGACCCTAAAACACCACCCACGAGAATAAGTGGAGCTGCCTCTCCTAATGCTCTTGCTAGGGATAGCAAAGTGCCGGTGAAGATTCCAGGAGCTGCGTAAGGGAGTACATGATGTTTTATGACTTCCCACTTTGTTGCCCCGACACCGTAGCCGCCTTCTCGTAAAGCTTGTGGAACTGCTCGTATGGCTTCTGCGGATGTGATGATAACGATAGGTAAGACGAGAATAGCTAGTGTTGAACCTGCAGCTGCCGTAGTTGAACCTAAATGCTTTTCTATTGAATTTGGATAGAAGCCGTCAAGGGCCCTTACAAAGATTGCGAGGCCAAGAACCCCGTATACTACTGACGGCACACCAGCAAGATTACGGATATTAAGTTCAATAAAGCGAGTAAGTCGGGTATCTCGGGCGTATTCTTCAAGATATATTGCGGCACCTATTCCTATTGGGAATGCAAAAACAATTACGAAGACACCAATCCAAAAAGTTCCTCGGAGTCCTTCAAAGATACCGTAAGTGTTAGCACGGCTACTTGAGTTACCAGTAATGAAATCCCATCCGCGGTCTAAAAGGAATCCGGAACCGTCACCAATGACATCCCAAAGAACTGCTCCGAGAATAACTACTCCAAGACCTAAACCGAGGAACAGGCTTGTCCTGAAAAGAAATCCGGAGAAATCAAACGAGTTGCCTTCGAGGTCTTTAGCAATTTTTGATTTCGCGTACTCTGCGCCTGAATTTAAAGTAGATAAAGCCATAACTCGTCCTAATAAACCATTCGTACTCTTCGGACAAAACGGTCAGCTACAAGATTAAGTAGAAGTGTTATCACGAATAAAAGTAAGCCAAGGAAATAAAGGCTTTGCAGGGCTACACCTTCTGAAAGCCGATCTGAGGGCGCTGTCGTGGCTGCCATCGCAGCTGTGACAACTGTGCCGGACTCAAATGCAGAGGCAGTAAATTGTGCCTGATTTCCTCCACCACCTGCCGCAAGAAACACGACCATTGTTTCGCCAATAGCTCTTGAAATGCCAATAATGAAGGCAGCTACTAGTCCTGAGATGGCGGCAGGTATTGTTATCCGAATAGTTGTTGTAACCCGCTTTGCTCCAAGTCCAGCAGAGGCTTCTCGAAGAGATGAAGGGACTGCTGCTAACGCATCTTCTGATACGGAAGCGATCAGGGGAATTGTGAGGATACCAACACCAATACCAGCAGCAGCCAAAGTAAAACCTGGAGCATCAGCATTAATATTTTGAACAATATTTGGAGTTATCCACCTAAGAGCAAAAAATCCGAGCACTACCGAAGGAATTCCTGCCAATATTTCAAGTAATGGTTTAAGCCATTTCCTTACCACTGGTTTCGCATATTCGGACAAATAGATTGCTGAAGCTAAACCTATTGGTATAGCCACAACCATAGCTATTCCAGTTACGATCAATGACCCAACTAGTGGTGTCTTAAGATCATATTCATTAAATGGTGGTGCCCACTGATCACCCCAAAGCCATCCAATCTTGATACCGCCTATGAAGGTCCAAGCTTCAAATACAAGAGAAAGGATGATGAGCACGCTGACAAGTAAGGAAACGTATGCCGTCGTCTGAAAGCCTACGCTTACGATCCGCTCTTTTCTCACTCTCGATGGTGAGCCAGCTAAATCCGTCACACTCAGTCGTGAAGGCTCGCTTGGCTTTATATTCACTTCATGCTCCATAAGTTTGATCGGGACTGAGTTTCCCCAGTCCCGATCTCATCACACTTTTAAAGACTTTGCTGAATCATTGAATGATTTTACAAATCTTGGTGTAATTCTTAATTACCTACCTGCCCAAGCTGCATCTGTTTCAGCTTTAATATCAGCAGGAAGAGCTACATATCCAACACCGGGTCCGAACGCATTTTCGACACCATCTTGGTATCCATCACCTAAGTAGTAGTCAACATATGAGACCAGAGCTGGATTTGTGGCAGCTTTGTCAGTGTTGACATAGATGTAGAGTGAACGGCTTACAGGGTAGCTTCCATCAGCAACAGTTTCTATTGAAGGCGCTACACATTCTCCAGTATCGGGGTTGAGTACTTCAAGGACTTTGACAGCGTCGCCTGCAGCAGTAGCAAAGGCGAAACCGACCCAACCAAATCCATTGGATGAGCTAGCAATACCTTCAATGACCACATTGTCATCAGGTTGCCCTGCATAATCAGTTCGAATAAACACGTCATCACCGTTCTCATCTACAAGAAGGGAAACAGCGCCTTCCTCAGCCCGTGCTTCAGCTTTCTTCTCAAGAACAATTTCAATGAATGACCCATAGGTACCGGATTCGGTTCCGGGAGCAATTACATCAATAGTTCCTGAAGGCCATCCTGTTGTGGTGGAACCAAGTGAAGAAGCGAGAGCTTGTGCATCTTCCCACGTATTCCCTTCTGATTCAGGACCAGCGATCGCGTACAAGTCATCCTTGCTGATACATTCGAGAGGGTTGTCTGGGTTCACCATCACAGCGATTCCATCAAATGCGACTTTAAGTTCTACGTAAGGAACACAATCTTCTTTCTCTTTGTCTTTGATGGCACGACTGGCATCNTTNATATCAGTGTTACCCGGGCAGAACTCTCTGAATCCTGCTGATGTTCCAGGTCCGTTTACAGTGATTTCAACGTCACCGGAAACCGTGTCATTGTATGTTTCCTTTACACGGGTTGAAATTGGTTCAACNGTTGAAGAACCAGAGACACTAACACTTCCAGAAATAGACTCTTCCGNTGAGCTAGATGAATCGCTTGCATTACTAGATGAATCATCGTCTCCACCGCATGCTGCTGCGACCAAGGTAAAGCTNAGCAAAATTGCAAAAATTAGGGACATGCGCTTACTTATTCGCACGGTATTTCTCCTCCTATGAGAATAAATTTTTAGATACTCAACACTTTGTTGGTTACTTCTCATAGTTCAAAAGCTAGTCAACCTACATAACGCTGGGTTGTGATTGAGGTAAACATTAAATTCTTTAATGTGAACTTTGAGTAAACAAGGCTTTTAGATTGCTCTTCTATTCATTCAAGTTTTTTTAATATTTAGGACTAAGCGCTCTGTTCTTCNNCTTCTTCTTCGTAGCCTAAGTCCCATTCNATAACAATATTTTCTCGTTCAGCGTCNCGGTTTACCCGTTCCCGGTTTCGTCGGAATTGTGGG
This sequence comes from Acidimicrobiaceae bacterium, assembly GCA_002713485.1. Lineage (GTDB taxonomy): Bacteria > Actinomycetota > Acidimicrobiia > Acidimicrobiales > UBA8592 > UBA8592. Next base: position 68,461 of record PAWI01000003.1, on the reverse strand, counting down.
TCATGAGGAGGCAGAAGAACTAAGCGAGCTTCAACTCTTGTTCGAAGCCCATCAATAAGATCCTTATCACCAAAATCGGATCGCATTTCCCAATGAGGGGCAATGGGCCCCATGTACACCATCTTTATATGCCCTCGTGGGGGCTCGTTCTCTATATCGGTCATTTCTCGTCCCTGTTTCGTTGAGTCTGAGTGTATCTAAAAAAATTTCTTTTAATAACGGGAACTTTCCTGACCTTTCAGTCGTCTTGTAAGCATTGGAGGTAATTATGGAAACAACATGGATGTCAAAAGGCAATTGTGCAAATAGGAATCCTAAGATTTTCTTTCCTAGCGATGGAATAGGTGTTGTGACAGCTAAAAGTATTTGTGCCACATGCCCTGTGCAGGAAGCCTGTTTGGAACATGCGTTAACTCATCGAATAGACCATGGCGTATGGGGAGGGTGTTCGGAACGGCAACGACGAAAAATTCGTAAGCAACGAAGACTTGACGCAATGCTTAGCGAAGTTACAACTGGAAAATTTTAATAAAATATCTAATCAACTGATGGCTTTGGAATCAGGCACAATTCTTATGACTGCTTCCTGCTCGGCAGCCTGACGTTCAAGAGCTCTTTGTCTTCTAATGCGACGCCGTTCGCGCTCACTCATACCGCCCCAAATCCCAAATTTTTCACTATTTTGTAACGCATATTCAAGACAGTCGCCTCGCACAACGCATCCCCTGCAAACCTCTTTCGCTTCACGTGTCGAAGCTCCTCGTTCAGGGAAGAACAGGTCGGGGTCGACACCAAGGCAATTAGCAAAATCTTGCCATCCCTCAGCAATCGAATCTTCTTCGATCAAGATCAACCCTCCAGATGATACAGCTACGCTGTTTACGCCAACTTGGCGCGTTTAAAAGCCCAAAACTCAGGCTTGTAATTACATTAATGTCATTTAAGCAGGTCAGCGTCCTAAAAAGCAAGTCCTTTAACAAAAAGATGCAAATAATTTACGTTTACGCCGAAATCTACAATTTTTAGCGCGATGTTATGATTTTTCGTCGATGCTCAACGAAATCAACCAGTAAATAATCGCCGAGATTATCCCGGTTAGTGAAGAATGCACGCCCACCATTCATTTCAGTAATTTTCTCAATAAAACGACTGAGCGCAGGTTCCGGGTCGAGCATAAATGTGTTGATGCGAATCCCATCTTTTGTGCACGCCATAACTTCAGCAAGAGTTTGGTCAATTGTGTACTGGGATGGAGGGTAGTCAAAATACGGGTTGCCGTTCCTGTCAATATGGGCAGTTGGTTCCCCGTCGGTGACCATAATAATCTGCTTTGTCCCGGTTTGTTTTCCCAACATTTGCCGCGCAAGCATAAGCGCGTGATGCATATTGGTTCCTTGCATGTAACCAGTTGAAACTTCGGGTAGTTCATGGATATCGATTTCACGAGCTAGGAGATGGAAACCGACAATGCCTAAATAGTCTCTCGGATATTGCATCGTAATGAGTGATTGAAGAGCCATTGCGACTTTTTTAGCTGGCAATAACCTGCCGGTCCATGCCATAGAATTCGACAGGTCTAGCATTAACACCGTGCTGGACCGGACAAGGCTTTCGGTTCGTTCTATTTCAAAATCGTCAGGAGAGAGCTCTATCGGCGTCCCTCCTCCAGTTCGTTTAATTGCATTACGAACCGTTCGTTGAATATCTAAATTAAATGGGTCTCCAAATTCGTATGGCTTTGTTGAGAAATCCCGTTCATGCCCTATCCCCTCATGCTGAAGATCATGAGATCCTAAATGGTCTTTACTTAACTTTTTGAATAAGTCAGCCAAGGCTTGTTGCCCTATTTTTCTCATAGCACGAGGAGTTAATTCAAACCTTCCATCTTTGCTTTCGACATAACCAGCCTTCTCTAATTCTTGCGCTATCTCAGATAACTGATCAAGACTGTTGGCTACATCATCTCCAAGAAGTTCTCGGGCCCGTTCAATATCTACCTCAGCGAGTTGCGACGGATTATTCACGGACGAAAGCATTCGCTCCAGCGAATCAATGTCACTAAGTTCTTCAAAAATATTTTGAGCATTATCCAGAGACATTTGTTCATCCCCTGAAAATTCGTATGATTGCTCCCAACCAAGATCCGGAAACGCGTCCTGCAAATGCTGACTTAGCTGATCCATTTGCCACTGCAGATCCATATCCTCTAATAACTGATCAGAAAGCTGCTGCAATTGTTGTTGCTGCTCGGGTGTCATAGAGTTCATCATTGCTTGCGCTGCAGCCATACGTTGCGCCATGACTTCAAGAAGTTCATCAAGCGTTGATGGGTTCTCTGGAAAAAAATCTCCAAATTCTTCCATGAATGAATCAAAATCAGGCTCTTCACCTTGAGCTCGCTGCTCAAGCATTTCATTTAATGCAGACATCATGTCTTTCATTCGACTCATGTCCTCAGAACCCATATTTTGCATTTCATCAGAGAGTTGATCTAGATAGCGCTGCATAAGTTGTTCTTTGAGCTGGTCCATGAGATCATCAAATTGTTGGCGGGCTTCTGAAGACGTAAATTCGTAGTTCTGAAGTTCTCGAACTTTCCCAGCGAGATCTTCAGGCATCATGTCCAATTGCAAATTACGTTGATTAACAGTCTCCTCAGTTATTTTCGAGCGTCTTTCATCCCCAGATTCCTTAGCCTCTTTAAGCAATTCATCCAAAGATTGTCTTTCTGTGTCAACGACGCTGTCAAGACCATCGGAAACTTCATCGTAGACTCCACCCAGATCATAATTCTCGAGACGCTCTTGACGTTGTTCACGAAGTTCGTTGAGCATTTCTCGTAGTCCTTGTATCCGCTCTCCATCCATGTCAAACCCTGATTGCATTAACCTTCGCAAAGCAGAGTTGATATCTCCGTCAAACATCAAATCATCTGCGAGCTCAGACATAATGTCATCGGCAGAAAGATCAAATCCTGTTTGGGTGCCATCCCATGCAGAATAGGCGTAATAGTTTTTATTCTTTTTTCGTCTCCGCCATTTCCCGATGACCATGTTTAGACAGTATCAGCCCAACGCCCTTGAGCACATATCGAACGTGTTCGGGTTTCGCAATAGGAAGTTGTGATCACATCACATGGGTGAACTATGGTCGTACACATGATTGTTGAATATAAAAAAAGCGGGCGAGTAGCTGTCATCACATTAAACAGGCCAGAAGCAAGGAACGCTGTTTCAGGCGAATTAGCTCAAGCCCTTGAAGGCGCAATAGATAAACTGGAAGCAGATGATGATGTCTGGGTTGGGATACTTGCAGGGAATGGTCCGGTCTTTTGCGCAGGTGCAGATCTCAAAGCTGTCGCTTCTGGGAAAGCTAATCTTGGGACGAGTCGAGGTGGATTCGGCGGATTCGTAACGTTGGAGCGGACAAAGCCAGTCATTGCAGCTGTTGAGGGGCCTGCTGTCGCCGGAGGCTGCGAACTTGTTCTCGCATGTGACCTTGTTGTCGCATCATCTGATGCTGCTTTTGGCCTACCCGAAGTTAAGCGCTCTCTTGTAGCAATGGCAGGTGGAACAACAAGGCTACCGAAACGAGTTCCNCAAAATATTGCNATGGAATTGGCNTTAACTGGAGACACCATGAACGCTGAACGAGCATACCANCATGGGTTAGTCAATATTCTCTGTGAACCGGGCGACGCAATCAACGAGGCAATGAACCTAGCTGAACGCATTAACGCTAACGCACCTCTCGCAGTGCGCGCTACACGACAAGCCATATCGCAAGGAGCTATGGTTAGCGACGATGAAGGTATACGCATAGCGGTCGAGCTATTCAAACCTGTCGCTGCAAGTGAAGATGCAAAGGAAGGCCCACTTGCTTTTGTAGAAAAACGATTGCCTGAATGGAAAGCACGCTGAGTGGCACGACGGGCGTACCTGACACCACATTCGCAGGCGCGTTAAAAGAACTCATTGAGAATAACCTCTCGTCTCACAAACGAATTGACTCAACTGATGAAACTTTACGAAAAGCATCAGTGGGTATCATCGTGGTAGAACATGAGAACGGTCAAGCAGGGTTTGTTCTAACAAGGCGTGGCAANGGCTTACGTAANCACAGTTATCAATATGCTTTGCCAGGTGGAAGAATTGATGAGGGGGAAACACGAGAAGAAACAGTTCTTCGTGAAATAAACGAAGAGATAGGGATTAACGTATCTACTGATCAGATCTTGGGCTGTTTGGATGAATACGAAACACGCTCGGGTTTCTCAATCACCCCCGTAGTCCTATGGGTCAATGATCTTTCATCTTTGCATCCCGAACCTGGCGAAGTTGAAGAAATCTTTATTATCAATCTNGATGANCTCTTNAGGCCAGACAGCCCAAAGTGGGTTTCAATTGAAGAAAGTGACAAAAAAGTTCTGCAATTGCCGATACGAAACCGNTTAATTCACGCACCAACTGCTGCGTTATTGCTCCAATTCAAAGAAGTCGCTCTACTCGGCAATTCCATGAGAACTGACCATATTGAAGAACCCGTGTGGGCATGGAAATAGACATATCTCCTTTTTTTTGGATATTTTCATCGCAATATCAGGCAAATCATGGCAAATACAGGGAAAAACGGCTACCGTTACGGGTGTGTCNTTTGACACATTATTAACTTTCATGCGGCAATAACGTGTTGTCGTATTGATGAGAGGGAAATTTTTCATGAAAAAAATTAAACTATTACTATCAGCTGCCGCAGTAGCACTGGTTGCAATGTTTACGCTAGCTCCCGCCGTACAGGCACAAACGTTAGCGTCAATCACTGCAGACCCAGTATTTGTTGAAGCAGCAGGTGAACAAACATTTTCAATGACTGGATCAGGATGGCCTGCAAACGGAACCGTTGCGCTCCTACCTTGTGATGGGTCAACCACTTACGAAGAAGCAGCCGTAAATGGTCCCGCTGCATGTGATACAGCTAACTTGACAATTGTCCAGTCTGACGCTGATGGAAATCTGGCAGCAGATTTCACTCACACTGTTCCTGCAGAAGGATTCTGTATTGGTGCTGGAACATTGGACTCCGCATACGTTGGCACATTCTGTGTTGGTGTTGGAGCTCCGATTCTCCCTAACTCAGGATCAGAATCAGCAATGGTAGCAATCATCGGTGCAGCAATACTTGCCGGTGGAGCAATGATTGTTCTCAGCACACGCCGTCGTTCATTCGTCAGCTAAAGCTGTAACCGTTCAACTGAACGAATCAAAGGGCCGGACCTTCGGGTCCGGCCCTTTACGTTTTCTATTCCCAAGTTGAGATAATTTCTTGGGTTGTTGTCAGGGTTGACAATAAAGATAGCGTTCCTTGAAGAACCTTTTCGCCGTATTCGAGTGGAACTCCAGCGACTGCATCAGTTGGAATCACGACTTGATAACCCAAGTCTACGGCCGAAAGGACTAAACCTAGAATGCCAATATTGATGGAGACACCGATAGGGATAATGGTAGAAGCCCCTAAATTACGTATCGTTTGGTCAAGGGAAGTAGATGTAAATGGAGTTAACCCATGCAGCCGAGGAATAGAGATGTCTTCAGGCTCAGGTCCAAATACATCAACTAATTCCGCGCCTTTTGTACCCTCGATAATTCCTGACCCACGTTCATGCATATCTTTTGAAGCAGATAGCATTCGGCAATTCGCAACTGAGCCACGATAGTCTTTTCTGTTGATTGCCATTGCGTGGATAATAGGAACCCCTCTTTGGCGAGCAGCTGTGCATAGATCCGGGCCATTTGATAGCACTCCTGAAGACACAGCGGCATTGTGCAGGTCCTGAAATGCTGAGGACTCACCGATGATTCCTTCTTGCACCTCCATTGTCACGACAACTGACGATGTAGGTTCAACAAGATTTCTTAATTCCATCGAAGACTCCTTGAAATACGTTCTGTACTTGAGCTTTACACATAACAACGCGTTTCGCTACGAGGGTTTGAAGAAAGAGAAATGTGATAGGGATCCACCACTTACAGTTATTTTGAGACCACAGTNGGCACGTTCGTTCTCCTGGAAAACTGCCACCGCTTTAGGGGGTGGGCTCTAGTGGCCCACCCCCACCGATAGTTTTAAATACTGAACTCACCATTTTCAGATATTGATACTTNNTGTCCGATCTTATGACCNTTGAGAAATTCAGCGATTATGATCTCCTTTGTCGAACTCAGCAATCTTCGCTTCTTATATTGGTTTTCCNCAAGGACGAACACTTTAGGGCTCCCAGCAGTATGGGAAACAGTTGATGAAATTATTTCTGCATGACCGGTCATGTCAGGTTGTATCTCCACTGACNGGGCTCTGGATTGTGTCTTGTTGGATACGTCACTTAACAAAATATTGGAGTTAGAGTTTTGAGCTGTTATTAGGATAAGGCCCTGCTTGGTTAACATTCCTGANATTGAGGTGATTAACCCGTCGGTATCAGCNTCTCTCACTTTTTGGGAGAGTTGGGATAANCCTTGAAAAGTNAAATTGTTAAACGGGCCTCCACCGAACGTCATTCCACCGGTGACAGTNNCAGGTAGGTCATTTAATCCATATGCCTCTNTTTGGAGTCTTACAGCAATAGGGAAACAACTATAAAGTTCATGGAATTGGATTTCGGCTGGATGTTTTTTTGTGAGGTGGAGGAATTCACGATGTATTTCTTCAAGNCCGATGCACTGATGNAGGGAACGTCTTTCTAGTACAGGAGTTACTGTGTTTGANTCAATCAACACATTAGGGAAGGTGCAGTTATCAGAATGTTGTACATAGGTTTGTAATTCGTCGACTGTGGTAATAATGATCGCTGATGCCTGGTTTACATTCCATTGGGTAACGTGATTTAGTTTGTACGGAGTTGCGATTGGTCGCCCCCATCCATTGGCAAGCACGTGCTGATGGGCCTTCTCAACCCACGCAGATGGGTTTGTGTCAGCCACTTTCGCCATCTCTTCCCATTCAGTGTTTATTAATTCTTGATGCTTTTGAGTATCTATTTTGTGGGCGTATGCGTANGCGTTTTCGAGAAGGGCGTATTGGTCTGAAGCTCTGATCAGCCTCATCTCTATCTCATATTGGGAAATAGGAATCTCAAGGGGTTTTACAATCTCTACGTCTTTCTTATCATCATCGCTTTCTGTTGGCAGTGGATGAAGCCGCGTTGAAGCGTTCTTTTCGAAGTCTTTCGTTTCTGCTCCGATGATAAGAGTACATTTAGATTTAGATTCGCTTACATCTTGTATTGCTTTCTTAACCAGAGAACTTTGCAAAATCCCTAAGTCATAGATCACGCTCTTCGCATTCAACCCGAAGTGTTTGGCAATCAGTTTTCCGGGGTTACTGATGTCCCACGTTCCTTTAGAAATTATGATTTGATCGACGGCTGAAAGTATTTTGTCATTCCCTGTATCCTCTGCAGCTGTTTGTACAGCGTCACACATCAACTCAACGACATTAACAGGGTCGTGGTTCCGCCTTTTCGTTAAGTGAGCGGTTCCGGCGATTACTNTGTTTGTTTTGATTCGAGATTCCATTGTTGGGGTTCGTTTANTTATTCGNTTGTTATAAGAGAAGGGCAGGTACTCATGTTTTCAGATATTTTAGTTGAGTTCTTTCTTATAACTAATTTTGTGTAAGGCTCAGACTATGAATGAGTTGCGTTGGGTAGACAGAAAAGAAATGAATCGACCTATTCTGATTGTGGCTCTTAAAGGACTGTTTGATGCCGCAGAAGCCGCAACTGCAGGAGTGGATCTTCTCATAGCTAAATACAGTGCGTCGCTTGTTGCCGAAATTGACCCTGAATCTTTTTTTAATTTTCAGGAAGAACGACCTGTCGTCCATTTGGGAGACAATGGGCGGGAGATCCGCTGGCCATCAAATAAGATTTGGGGGGCTGATTGCGAGTCCGGAAACCATGATTTGCTTTTGGTCTCTGGGATTGAGCCCCACCTTCGCTGGCAAACATTTTCTGAATCGTTATCGGAGGTAGCTCGACTCATGGATGTGGAAATGGTTATAACGATTGGTGCCATGGCAGGTATGGCTCCGCATACACGACCGTTAGGTGTGGTGGGAAGTGCNGCTAATCCTCTCATAGCTGATCGTCTTGGTTTAGGTAAGCCATCGTACGAAGGTCCGACAGGGCTGGTCGGTGTGTTACACGATCATCTTGATAAAGAAGGTATTCCTATAATCTCTCTTCGGGTGTCGGTTCCGCATTATGTTCCTGGCCCTCCGAATCCNGAAGCTACTCGGTCTTTACTTGCAAGATTGGAACTTGTAACAGGTGTTGAAACATTTCATGGTGAGCTGAATACTGCTGCGGAAGAATGGAGAAAACGTATTCATGCCGCTGTCACAAATGATGCTGAAATGTCTAACTACGTGGAAGAGCTTGAAAAGCGTATTGACGAAAGTGAGATTATGCCTTCTGGTGATGATCTTGCTGCCGAATTGGAAGCTTTTCTAAGAGACAAAAGAGGCGAGTGATCGCTCAGGGTTTGGCAAGGATTTGCTTTCCCATTTTCCGAAGGGCAACAGCTGCGGCTCCTATTAACGGACCCTNGTCTCCTAGGGCACCTCGTACTATGAGCGTGCCCTGAGAGTGATCAATTTTTGTAAGTGCGTTAATTGTTTGTTGAGCGCTTTCAAAGAAATCATCTCCGAATCCCAAAGCAACCGAACCTGAAACTACAGCCAATTTAAGATCGAGAAGATTCGCTACAGATGCAACNGCTCTTCCAACGTACATACCGGTTTCTTTTCGTATTTCTGATGAGACCTTCTTCGGTTCGATTCCGTAACTCCGGAAAATACCTGATCCTGATGCAGCGCCCTCTAGAAGTCCTTCTACGCCAAGTGCATCTTTGCCAGTATCAGGGTGTACAAAGACATGGCCNATATGGCCAGCGTTTCCATCAGTTCCTTCAAGAAGTTCGCCGTTAAGTACTATCCCTCCCCCTATACCTGTTGATACGACCATGGCTATAAAATTCGTGTGATCTTTTGCGGCACCCAACCATCCTTCAGCAAGGGCGAGAGCTTTGGCGTCGTTATCTATATATGTCTGTATTGCTAAATCTTTTTCTATATATGTGCGCAACGGAAACTCTCGCCACTCAGGAATATTAAGAGGTGAAACCAATTCATACGCGTTTTGTCCTGGTCCTCCACAGCCAATNCCTACCGCTACGGGTTCCGAAGTAGCTTCAGCTAGTACCTTTTGAGCGAGTTCCAGAACTCTCTCATATAAGGCTTTCTTGTTGGCTTCTTGTGTTAATAATCGGCTTTTAGTAATCACGGTTCCATTTTCGGAAACCAGACCTACATCAACCTTTGTTCCACCAATATCTATCGCAAGTATTGAATCCATTGATTCAGGCTCTTGCGCGATAAACGCCGGAATCTCCCATGGCTTCTTTATTCAATAGTTTGCTTAGGTGAAGGCCTTCTAATATGAATTCAATTCCACTGGCGATAACCGGTGGAGATTCTAAATCATCTTTCGTTAATCCGATACTTTCCAACACGGGAGCAAACGCAGGTATGTCTTTCAACCATTGGAGGTAGGTTTCTGACGGTATGTCATCTCCGGCATTGATGACAGCTCCATTCGTGAATGCTTGGAGAATATCGGCGCACAGTGTTTGATCTGCTGTGTTCTTAAACGCATCAAGAACTGACTGTTTGATGAGGTATTGAATGATTTCGACTTCTCTTCCATCGTCAAGTGATTCAACTTCTATTTTGCCAGCTGTCGACGCTATCAGCGCGCTTAGGTCACTGATACGGGGAATGACTTCCGTCTCTCCGCTAAGCAGGCTACGGCGTACGGCGCCAGCAATAAGCGCTTCATAATTTGCGACTGTCACACGCACTGAAACACCTGACCGTTGATTGATGTGAGTACTCTCTCTCGCAGCGTGAGTTAATGTAGCAACAATCGTTGACATAAAGTCTGGAACAGTTATTGACAAACCTGTTTGAGAAAATACTTCTGCTTCTTGAACGGCGATGTCTTTCTCAAGATCTATTTCAAAGGGGTAATGGGTGCGTAGTTGACTGCCAAACCTGTCTTTGAGTGGAGTTATTATCCGTCCACGGTTCGTGTAATCCTCGGGGTTTGCTGATGCGACCAGAAGAATATCTAATGGAAGCCTGATTTTGTAGCCACGAACTTGGACATCACGTTCTTCAAGAACATTGAGCAAACCAACCTGTATTCTCTCAGATAGGTCGGGTAGTTCATTGATGGCAAAGATGCCTCTATTGGTTCTAGGGACTAAACCGTAGTGCAGTGTTAACTCATCAGAAAGGTATCTTCCCTCAGCGACTTTTATTGGGTCAACTTCTCCAATTAAGTCAGCTATGGCTGTATCTGGTGTAGCAAGTTTCTCTCCAAATCGTTCACTTCGATGAACCCATTGGATGGGGGTCCCATCTTTTTTCTCAGATACTAGATCAAGTGCGTACTTCGATACTGGGTTATACGGGTCATCATTGATTTCTGAACCGGCAATAATTGGCATCCATTCGTCTAACAGGTCGGTGAGGCCGCGAATCATTCGTGTTTTTGCTTGCCCACGCTCACCGAGGAATATGAAGTCGTGGCCAGCTAATAACGCGTTCTCAAGTTGGGGTATCACGGTGTTTTCGTAACCAAGAACGCCTGGGAAAAGCTCTTCACCTTCTTGGATTCTTTTGATGGCGTTTTCGCGAATTTCTTCTTTAACTGTCCGCGAAATCCACCCCGATTTTCGAAGTTTTCCCAATGTCTGAGCTTGCTTCATGCTTGCACCGTAGCGGACATTTGAGACTATGACCGCATTGAAGGTCGTTGCTTTTTATTTTTTTTCTAAGTTCGCTAACTCGCTGCGAATATTTTCGCGAGCGTTAAGTTCAAAAAGGTCACGAAAAGCGTCAGTTTTATAAATTGCTTCTTTCTTGTCCACCGCTGAGAGGAATGATGCTCGTCCAGTTCTATATTCATTGTCTGTGAGATGCTCATACTCCTTTCGTATTGCGCGTGCATAGTGCATGTAGTCATCGCTATTAGCTCCCAGTATTGCCATATCTAAGTCATGAAATATTTGTTGCACATCGTCTGTTAATACCTCATTCCCATGGTCAGCCGTTAGCTCAATTATTTCCTTAACCTCGTTTGCATAGGGCACATTTTGTGCTGCTAACCAGTTTGAAGCGAATTCAGCGCTTTCAAGTTCGTTCGTATCTGATTGAGGGTCATAAATGTAATCGTGGAACCATGTTGCGAATTCAAGTATGTCTTTGGTTTGCCCTGATACAGGTAAGCCGTCCAATAAATTGAGGCAGGAGTACACATGAGTCATTGAGTGATAATGCCGATTGGGTTCGCTATACGCATCAACCAATTTCTCACACATTGCTATCGCAATATTGATATCAATATTGTTTCTGTAGCAAAGATCAAACCATCGATGGGTGGGATCAAAATTCTGTTCGTCCATAAGGAAACACTAGTTCCATCATTTCTGATTGTGGGGAAAGTAGAATGGTTTTCTGAAGTGTAAAAAAGGTCACACGGTTGGTCCATAAATCCTGTCTGCCGGTACGGTTTGTATAGGGAAAAACGAAAAAGCACATGCCAGGAGGCGCAGACGCAATGGCGCAAACAATAATACGAAAAGGCCCTGATCCTATTCGTAAAAAGCCAAGACAACTTCCATTTCCTTTGAACCTTTATCAAAGTGCAGTTGGAAGAAAATGGGCCATGGCGGTGAGTGGCGTTGTTTTGCTCGGATTTGTCGTGACACACATGATCGGAAACCTACATCTCTATGAAGGCCCCTTGGAAATTCACGAGTATGCCGAAACATTGCGGAACCTCGGGACCGATATCGTTCCAAGAACCTGGCTGCTTTGGGGCGTGCGCCTCTTACTCATTGCCGCTTTCGCTGTTCATGTCCACTCTGCTTACACGCTAAAAGAAATCAGTCGAAAGGCTAACACCCGAGCAAACTTCACCGACGGTAATAAGAAGTACGCTTCCTCTCAGGATTTTATTGCAGCAAATTATGCAAGTCGTACGATGCGGTGGACCGGACCAATTGTTCTCCTCTACCTTTTCTTCCATTTAGCTGANCTGACCTGGGGNTGGTTCAGTAAGGACTGGGTTTTAGGAGANCCCTACAACAACATTGTCGTCTCAATGGGCAATATCGGTGTCGCACTTATTTATGTCGTGGCGAACATTGCCCTTGCCATTCATATTTACCATGGAACGTGGAGCCTTTTCCAAAGCCTTGGAATCAATAGTCCGAAAATTAATAAAGCCCGTCGTTCATTTGCTAAAGGTTTAGCAGGAATAATCCTGATTGGAAATCTAAGTTTTCCAATAGCAGTTACAGCTGGGTTAATTGATCAAGACAACTGCGAGGCTCCATGTGGGATCACAGCATACGAAGCCGAGAAGGAGGCGAAAGAATGATTGGTGAAATTAATTCGAAAATTCCAGAGGGACCGATAGCGGACAAGTGGTCTAGCCATAAATTCGATATGAAACTTGTAAACCCCTCAAATAAGAGGAAGTTTGAAGTCATTGTTGTGGGAACGGGTTTAGCAGGCGCTTCTGCAGCGGCAACACTTGGGGAATTAGGTTACAACGTTAAAGCTTTCACTTATCATGACAGTCCAAGAAGGGCGCATAGTATCGCAGCCCAAGGTGGAATCAACGGTGCGAAAAACTACCAAAATGATGGAGACTCCGTATACAGATTGTTCTACGACACAGTTAAAGGCGGTGACTACAGAAGCCGAGAAGCTAATGTNCATAGGCTCGCTGAAGTTTCCCTAAATATCATTGACCANTGCGTTGGACAAGGAGTTCCCTTTGCACGTGAATATGGCGGCCTCCTTGACAACAGGTCCTTCGGCGGGGCTCAAGTAAGTCGCACCTTCTACGCTCGTGGCCAGACCGGTCAACAGTTATTGCTTGGTGCCTATTCAGCGCTAATGCGCCAGGTCGGTGCCGGTTCTGTTGAAATGCATACACGAACCGAAATGCTGGATCTTATCGTTCATGACGGCGCCGCACGAGGAATAGTTGTCAGAGACCTGATAACTGGGGACGTAAAAAGCCATACAGCACATGCTGTTGTTCTAGCCACAGGCGGATACGGAAATGTGTACTATCTGTCCACAAATGCCATGGCTTGTAACGTCACTGCAGGATGGAGAGCACACCGACGAGGCGCTCTATTTGCTAACCCCTGCTACACACAAATTCACCCCACCTGCATACCAGCAAGTGATGAGTTCCAATCAAAATTAACGTTAATGTCAGAGTCTCTTCGAAACGATGGGCGAATATGGGTCCCCAAGAGCCATGACGAAGCTCGAGTAGTCTCCGATATCCCTGAGGATCAAAGATATTACTACCTTGAAGAAAAATATCCTGCCTTCGGAAACCTTGTCCCACGAGATGTGGCATCCAGAAATGCTAAAACAGTCGTTGATCAAGGACTCGGAGTCGGGCCACTAAAAAATGGTGTCTATCTGGACTTCGCAGACGCTATTAAACGAGATGGCGAAGACACTATACGTGCCCGATACGGAAACCTTTTCCAGATGTATGAAAGAATCACTGGAGAAGATCCATACAAAAACCCCATGCGCATATACCCAGCAACTCACTACACAATGGGTGGTCTCTGGGTTGACTACGAATTGATGAGTAATGTGCCTGGTTTATTTGTGATCGGTGAAGCTAACTTCTCAGACCATGGGGCAAACCGGCTTGGTGCATCTGCTTTAATGCAAGGACTTGCAGATGGATACTTTGTCCTTCCTTACACAATTGGTAATTATCTTGCTCCTCTCCTCGGCGAAAGCACACTTGATGAAAATGATCCTGCGTGCGCAACCGTTGTCAATGAGGTGGCCGAGAGAACACAAAAATGGCTTGCCGTCAACGGGACACGTTCCGTTGATTGGTTCCACCGTGAATTAGGAAAACTAGTTTGGAACTTTATTGGAATGGAAAGAGATAAGAATGGTTTAGAAAAAGCCTTATCTGAAATTCCATCACTGAGAGAAGAATTCGAAAAGGATGTTCGTGTGCTTGGCGCCGCCGATAATTTAAATACCTCCCTAGAAAAGGTTGGAAGAGTCGCCGATTTCTTCGAATTAGCAGAGCTGAAAGCACGAGATTCTCTTGAACGAAACGAGTCATGTGGAGGACATTTCAGAACTGAGAGTCAAACACCTGAAGGTGAAGCCCTTAGAGACGATGAGAACTATGCTCACGTCTCTGCATGGGAATGGGGCGGAACATCAGATTCTGCTGTCCTTCATAAAGAAGAATTAACGTTCGATAATGTCCCGCTGACGCAACGGTCATACAAATAGGAGAACGCCATGGAAAACACAATGACATTAACCCTTAAGGTTTGGCGGCAAAACGGACCTCAAGAAACTGGCCGTTTCGAAACGTATGAAGTGAACGAAATTAGCCCAGATATGTCTTTTCTTGAAATGTTTGATGTTCTCAACGAGAACCTAACAAACGATGGTGAGGAACCAGTAGAAATCGCAAGCGATTGCCGTGAAGGAATTTGCGGCACCTGCGGATGCATGATTAATGGAAAAGCGCATGGACCTGAAAAGGCTACAGCAACATGCCAACTTCACATGAGAAAGTTCAGTGACGGTGACACAATAATCGTTGAACCATGGCAAGCAGCTTCATTTCCTGTCATAAAAGATTTAGTTGTTGATCGATCTCCACTTGATCGCATCATGGAAGCCGGAGGTTACATTACAGTTCCTACGGGTTCGGCACCTGATGCGAACCTGATTCCGGTTCCTAAAGATGCCGCAGATACTGCCTTTGATGCTGCAGCATGCATTGGTTGCGGAGCTTGCGTAGCAGCGTGCCCCAACTCTGCCGCTCAGCTCTTCACATCTGCGAAGATACAACACCTCAACCTACTGCCACAAGGTCAGCCTGAAAGGTGGTCAAGAACTGAGGATATGGTTGAGAGAATGGAAGAGTATTTTGGTTCATGTACAAACCATGGAGAATGCCACGAAGCATGCCCGAAGGAAATTCCTCTAGACTTTATTGCATACACCAACCGAGATTACATAAAGTCAAAACGGAAGAATAGGAAATTACTAGGACAGATTTCTTAGAACGGAGACTTTTATTTTTCGTGCAAGAAAGACGCTTCTTTCGATGTAAGTTAGATTTGGTTTAACAGTTGTATAGTTCGGTCCCAGGCCAAGCTTGCTGCGTTTACATCAAATGTTCCAAGAACATCCTCTTCATTCGCAAAGGCATGGCCTGTACCTTCATAGATATGAAATGTTACTTCTTTGCCTAATTCCTGTAATTGATTTTCAAGTGATCGGATAGCGTCTGGAGGAAAAAAGTCGTCATGTGCGGCAAAATGGCCTTCCACTTTCGCCGACAGACCATCCCAACTCACTGCACCATCCTCTAAAGGCGCCCCATAGTATGGTGCAGCAGCCCCGACACGAGAACCCTCTTGGGCGGAAATAAGCAATGACAGCATTCCGCCCATACAGAAACCTACGACACCAACCTGATCACTAGAACACGTATCAAGTGACAAAAGAAAGTCTATGGCAGCAGCCATATCTCGAGCCGCCCTGTCAGGCGGGAGGGTTGTCATCAATTCCCCTGCCTTATCCATTTCAGTGTGTTCTGCGAACTCCCCATGATAAAGATCAGGAGCGAGAGCAGTGAATCCCTGTTCAGCTAATCGGTCGCATACACCCTTGATTTGTGGAACTAATCCCCACCATTCCTGAAGCACTAAGACACCAGTTCCTTGACCTGTCTCAGCGTCGGCTAGATACCCTGCTGCATTTGTTCCGTTAACGGGAAAATTGATCATTTGTCCAGTCATCTGTCTCCAATCCGATTTAATCTTCTGTTTCTACAACTAGTAGGGAGATTAAATATGTGCAAATAGCGTTTTACTTGTCATACAACTTTTTTGCAAACAAGCCATGCTTCATGCCTCTCTGAATCTCTCCATGCTTCGTCAACATGGAGAGTTTCCATATCTTTTAGACTTTCCCCAATTTCAAATATTTCTCGTGGATCTAATAAAAACCGCTCACCAGGGTGCTCATGTCGTTCAAGGTTCTTCTTCGTTGGTTGAGCGAAGAGAAGTACTCCATCCGCGTTCAAATATTGAGTAGCCGATCTCAGTATTTCTCGATTCAAGAAAAGAGTGAGCAGAGCAATATCCCATTTGCGCTCCGGGGGCATCAGGTCTTTCTCAATATCCCAATGGATACATTCAAGTTCCACATCCTGCTTTTCTGCACTTTTTGTTGCTTGATTAAGGGCAACTGTGCTGATATCAACAACCGAAGTTACATAACCTTTCTTCGCAAACCATAAAGCATTCCGTCCATTTCCTCCAGCGATATCTACACAAGTCCCTCCATGAGGGAGATACTGTTCGAACACCTCTAAGAACTCGGACGGTGCGTTTGGAGTAGGGTTTTCGCTGTAACGCTTATCCCAGAGACCTTCAGGGTTTGTCATCGGTTTGTTACGCTGACTGGAACAGTTTCATAACCTCGTAAGGTAAGCCGACCCCGTTGCTTTAATTCCCCAGCTTGCTCAATCNTTTTAAATCGTCTGATTAAACCAGCGAACATTTCTTGTCCTTCGGTTCGTGCCAAGTTAGCACCCAAACAATAGTGAATGCCTGACGCAAAGCTTAGCGGTTGACCCTCGTTTCGCTGGATATCAAAAGCATCCGGGTTAGTGAACCTTGCCGGGTCACGATTAGCTGCCCCGATGAGAGTAACGATTTGGCTCCCTTTCGGTAATTTGAGATCGGGTATTTCAGTATCTTCGAGGGCTGTTCGTCCGTCTAATTGCACGGGGCTATCCCATCGCAACATTTCTTCAACTGCTGATTCAACATATTCATCATGTTCCCAAAGTAAATCCATTTGCTCTGGATAAGCGAAGAGCGCTCCTAAACCATTACCAATGAGGTTTTGTGTTGTTTCCATACCTGCTGCAAATAGAAGAATTACCGTGCTTATGACCTCGGCTTCAGAGATACGATCACCACTCTCTTCAACCTCGATAAGTGCTGACATTAGGTCATCCTTGGGATCTGCCTTTCGATCCGCAAGTAGGCTTGAGAAGTATTCACCCATTTCTGTAAAAGCCGCAGTAGATGCTTTAAGGTCCTCTAAGGAAGGAGCAGCTTCAAGTGAAGCTACGCCTGCGGTAACCAGAGGTCTGAAATACTCCCAATCTGAGCGTGGCACTCCCACTAGCTCACCAATGACATTCACTGGAAGAAATCCGAGGATTTCCATGGCATCTCCCTCACCAACTTCAGCAAGGTTATCAAGACAGTCTTCGCTGAGCTCTTTGATACTTGCTCGCATTGATTCAACACGTTTTGGTGTAAATGCACGACTTACAAGCCCCCGTAAACGAGTGTGATCCGGGGGGTTAAGGAAAAGCATTGACGGAGAAGAATCACCCCTATTGGCACTAATTTGCTCTCTGTACGCTCGAACTTCCTCAGATTCTTGTCTTGGTAAAGCGGTTCCGCCAGGCCCTTCACGAGTATCTTTACCGAGTCGATTATCTCTGAATACCATTCTGCAATCCTCATATCTTGAAAGAAAAATTGCACCTGATGAACTTCTAAAGACCGGAGACTCATCTCTAAGTTTTTTATACCAAACGGCGGGATTAGCTATTCCCTCGTCGGTAAGAAAAAGATTCAGAAGATATTCATCACCTTTACTCGTTCCATCATTTGAATTGCTCTGCGACATAGTAACTCCCCTATCACAATAGCTAGAAAGTCGTTATTTCATTAAATCCAACTTTATTTGTGGACTAGACAGAAAGCCTTAGCCATATCTCTGAAAAGAGAAATTCACATCTATCATTCTGATGGGTACCTATGAAGCTAGAAAAGTCTGAACTTCAGGAAAGCGCACGTCATGTGTTACGTGGCTGTTTTATGGGCGCTGCTGATGCTGTTCCTGGCGTCTCAGGGGGAACGATAGCTCTGCTATTAGGAATTTATGAGAAGTTGCTTGAAAATATCCAAAACTGCACCAATGTTGCTACCTCCTTGTTAAAGCTTGACACGGAGAAAGCAAAGAACTCTTTGTCATCAATCGAGTGGCGATTCCTACTACCCCTTATATCAGGGATCATTATTTCTTTTATAATGCTGGCTCAAGTCATCGAACGACTCTTAGAGAATTACCCCACGTCCATCGCCGGTCTATTCTTTGGGCTTGTAACGGCATCAGTAATAGTTGCTGGATTCATGGTTCACTCATGGAGTTACTCTTATCTTCTTCTGAGCGCTGCGACTGGAGTTGCACTATTTATAGTTCTTGGATTGCGAGCAGGCCCTGTGGAACAACCGGGCCTGATAATATTTTTCTTCTCCGGAGCAATAGCAATCAGTGCGATGATCCTTCCCGGAATCTCTGGGTCTTTCCTTTTATTGATGATCGGTATGTACGGATCACTTATAGAGGCTGTGAACGAGCGTTATATGACGAAAATTCTCATATTCGGTTTAGGGGCAGTGTTATCTCTCGGCCTTTCCACTCGCTTGCTGAACTGGATCTTAACGCACTATCGAGATACTGTTATCGCCTTCCTTATTGGTTTGATGATTGGAAGTCTCAGAGTGGTCTGGCCGTGGCCAAATGGAGTAGGTGTTGTAAGCGGGGAAGAAAAGGAAATAGTTGAAGGTTCTGTCCTCTCATGGCCCGAATCCTTCATTTCCTTTATTTGGCCATTTTTGTATGGACTTGCTGGTTTCACAGTTGTCCTTTTTCTTTGGAATTTAAATAGGAGTGATTAATGATTCACTTGTTAATTAATCAACAAGCGAGGAGAGGTAAAGGATCTGAAGCAGTCTCCAAGATTTCTGCTTCCTTGGACGAAGCAGGCGTTGATTTCTCACTTGTTCCTGGTGAAACACTTGAGGACGTGAAACGTAGCCTTCAATCACTCGTAGAGATAGGTGCGGAAAGAATCATTGTTGCTGGCGGTGATGGAATCATCCATCATGCAATTCAATCTGTTGCAACCACTGATACCGTTCTCGGAATTATTCCCATCGGAACCGGAAATGACTTTTGTAGAGCGTTAAATTTCCCGACAAAAGTTAGAGACGCAGTTTCACTAGCACTGAGTGAGCCGAAGCCTATTGATCTGCTTCGTGTCAATGACCGGTGGGTTGCATCTGTGTTAACTTTTGGCTTCTCCAGCGATGTTAATGCTCGTGCTGAAAAGATGAGTTGGCCGACTGGTCCTAGCAGGTACACGGTAGCGACTTTAGGGTCTCTTCGTTCCTTACGAAGCCAACGGGTCAACTTTTCAATTGATGGGGCCTCCTATCAGGAAGATTTATCGCTTTGGAATATCGCAAATACGAGTGATTTTGGCGGTGGAATGAAAATCGCTCCTGATGCAGACCCATTCGATGGCGTTGCGAATCTGACCCTAGTAGCTCAGGTAAGCCGATTTGAATTGTTGCGGTTTTTTAGGAGGGTTTTTAGCGGTTCCCATATGAGNCACCCTAAAGTGACTGGTTTAGAAGGTAAAAGAGTTGAAATTCATACAGAAGGTTTAGGTTTGTGGGCTGATGGCGAGTTTATTGGCGAATCGCCTGTGACAATTGATTTAGTACCAAACGCGATGCGAGTAGCCGGATGCAAGGATAATCTTAANTATGGGAACAGATGAGGTGCAGTGGGTTTCTGNGCTGCAGAAGAATCTAGATCTTTATNTCTCCCCGAACATAGAGCAAAATTTGATCGTGCAATATGAAATTATTGACCCAGATGGTGGTGTCGAGAAATTTCATTGTGCGTTAGGTTCAAAGGCCGAAGCTTTGTCAGGCAGTGCTAATGCACCAGATATTGTTTTTACTTTGGATAGAGCTACAGCGATTTCTATACATCGGGGAGATTTAACAACCGAAGAGGCTTTTCTTAAAGGATTCCTTCGGTTGGAAGGTGACGTCGCACAACTGATCGAGAACTTCCCAGATTTCAACCAACGTTAGAGAGTTAGATAAGGCCTAGTCCTGAGACGGTATCTCTTTCATTGACAAGCTCATCGGCTGAAGCATCTATTCTGCTGCGACTGAAGTCATCTAACTCTAAACCTTGTACGATCTCGTATTCTCCAGCTTCACATGTAACTGGGAATGAAGAGATTATCCCCTCAGGGATTCCATAGCTTCCGTCAGATGGGATAGCCATGGAAACCCAGTCACCATCTGGCGTTCCTAATGTCCAGTCACGCATATGGTCTATTGCTGCGTTAGCAGCAGAGGCAGCAGACGATGCTCCTCGTGCTTTGATGATTGCAGCGCCTCGTTGTTGGACAGTTGGAATAAATTCATTTTCAAGCCATTGTTGATCATTAATTACTTTTGCCACTGACTCTCCGTTAACTTCGCAGTTGAAGAGATCCGGATATTGCGTTGCGGAATGATTACCCCAAATTGTCATTTTTTTGACTGCATCAACTGGTACTCCCATTTTTGAAGCAACTTGAGTTTGGGCACGATTGTGGTCAAGTCTTGTCATAGCTGTAAATTGACGTGGATTGATTCCTGCAGCGGATGATTGGGCGATCAACGCATTTGTATTTGCAGGGTTTCCTACCACGAGGACTTTTATGTTTTCATTGGCCTTATCTGCGATTGCGAGTCCCTGAGGTCCGAAGATCCCCCCATTTGCTTCTAAAAGATCTGCGCGTTCCATACCGTCTTTTCTAGGCATAGCACCTACTAGTAGGGCATAGTTGCTATCAGTGAAAGCGACGTTGGCATCATCTGTTTTGACAACGTCGTGCAGTAGTGGAAAAGCGCAGTCATCTAATTCCATGTGGACGCCATCTAATGCGCCTAGTGCTGGAGTAATTTCCAATAGTCGGAGCACAACTGGCTGGTCGGCACCAAGCATTTGCCCGCTTGCGATTCTAAAAAGCAGTGCATAGCCGATTTGTCCTGCCGCTCCAGTTACTGTTACGTGTACCGGTGTTTTGCTCATATCAACCTCTTTAAGTTCACAGCCGAGATTAGCGAAAAGTTGATACCTTTTGGCTAATCCTCAGAGAGTTGGGGAAAAAAATTACTNGAGGGACTGTGTGTTACCCATCCACGTATTGTGCAAGTTAGCATAAATCCCTTCTCTACTGGATAGTTCTTGATGAGTACCGATCTCTACNATTTTGCCTTNATCAAATACGAGGATGAGATCTGCCTTCTCCGCTGTGCTGAGACGGTGAGCAACTGAAATTGTTGTTCTTCCCTGTGATAGCTGCTCTAAAGCACTGACGAGAGCAACCTCTGTTTCAGGGTCAACTGCACTAGTGGCTTCATCAAGAATAAGAAGCCCAGGGTCAGCCAATTGAGCTCTCGCTAGAGCCACAAGTTGCCGTTCTCCTACTGAAATGCGTTCCCCTCTCGGTCCTGTTTGGGTGTTGATTCCCTCTGGTAGTTTGTTTAGCCAATTAGTGAGACCTAATGAAATAAATGCTTGTTGGATCTCGCTATCAGTAGCATTTGGTTTTCCGTATGCGACATTTTCACTTATTGTTTGGTCAAAGAGGAACCCATCTTGTGGAACCATTTGGATGGATGCGTGGCGTGAATTAGCGTCAATTTCATTGAGCGGAAAGTTGTTGATGAAAATCTGTCCAGATGTTGGATCCGCTAGACGTGCTAGAAGTTTGACAAAAGTTGTTTTCCCTGAGCCTGTTTCCCCTACAACAGCTACATTTGCCCCTGCTGGTATGTGAATGTTGATATTATCGAGGACCTGACTTCCGGTCCGGTACGTAAAGTCAATGTCGCGAGCTTCAATTTCTACAGCACCGGGTCTTAGAATGTGACCGTTATCTGGCTCTTCAACGTCTATGGGGATGTCTAGAACTGACAGTATTTTCCACCAACCAGCTAATGCTGTTTGTGTTTGGTCAAGTACTTCGCCTAGCTCCCAAATCGGTGCCACAAGAATAGTCGTGAGGAAGACAAACGCAATCATCTCACCTGAGGTGAGTCCGATGTCAGGTCCTATGTAAGAACCTGCGACGATAACGCCAGCGATAGATAATGCNCTGAATGTATCCATAACCGGAGCTAATAAAGCGAAGAATTTATGTGCTTTAATTTGTCTCTTATATTGATTTCGGTTGGCATATTCCAATTTCTTACGAATTGAGTTCTGGTAACCATATGATCGGATTACTGGGGCTGCCGTGACTGCTTCTGAAGCTTGACCGAGAGTTTCAGATACTGCTTCTCTTACCTCTCGGTATTTGATGAACTGTTGTTGCTGGATGGCTTTAAGAATGGGAATGAGAGGAAGATATATAGCGATCACTATGAGAGTTAATTGCCAACTGTAAATAGCCATAACGGTTAAGGTCCCGACAATTATCACTGAGTCAACTATCCAAGCTATCGCTCCCCACTGAGCGAATTGAGAGAGTGTTTCTATATCACTTGTGACTCTTGCAGTAAGAATTCCTTTCCGAGCTTCTTGATGATCGGCGAGACTGAGTTTTTGTAAATGATGAAAGACGCGTACCCTCAATTCCAGAATGGTTGTTTCTGCGACTCTAACCAATCGGTTATAGGTAGCTCGTTGAGCGAATATAACGAAAGAAATGATGACTAGGGCAATGGCACATGATGTGTAGATGAAGTTTGTTCGGAGACCGGTTTGTCCACGAAGTCCTTGGTCAAGTATCTGTTGGATTAAAACTGGAATTGCGAGTGACCCTGCAGCAACTATCAGAGCCATGACTACGGTTAGACCTGCACCTGTGCGTAACTCTGGGCTTACTTCTATTCCACGTTTCAGAACAATTAGAGCACCTGTTTTTGCACCATCCTCACTCTCATTCAATGAAGTCTGTTCTTCTCTTGGTAAAGAGACTTCGCCTCTGGTGTTTCTTCGTATTTGGCGTGCTTGAGTCATACGATTACACCAGATTTTTCATAGGCTTTTACAAGAGATGCATACGCTTCTATGTCCATCATTTCCTGATGGGATCCTGTGCCTTCAATCTTTCCGTCATTGAGGAAAATAACTCGGTCAGCGAGCTGTATTGTTGATAGGCGGTGAGCGACAATAAGCAAACTTATATTCTTTCGGGTTCTTAGACCGTCAAGGATACGCTTTTCTATAACGGGGTCAACTGAAGATGTAGAGTCATCTAGAAAAATGATCTGGGGCTCGCCTATCAGGGCTCGTGCCAGTGTTACGCGTTGACGTTGCCCCCCCGATAATGTGACTCCGCGCTCTCCTAACAACGTATGCATTCCATCAGGGAGTGCAGAAATAAACTCGTAAGCCTGCGCAGTTTCCATTGCATCGCGTAAATCATCATCGGTGAAATCTCTACCTAAGAGAATGTTCTCTTTTACTGTGTCAGCGAATAGAAACGATTCTTGAAATGCAATCGTTAATGCTTTTGTCCGTTCCCCAGGTTCAATATCGTTTAAGGGAACCCCTGCAAGATATATTTGTCCAGATGTTGGTTGCTGCAAACTTCCAACCAGGTCAGCGATGGTTGATTTTCCTACTCCTGTTGGCCCCACTAAGGCAACGATTTCTCCGTTTTGAACTGAAAAACTTATCTTGTCGAGGATGAGTTGGTTGTCATATCGGGCTTCTACCTCCTCTATTCGTAAATCAGAGGAACCGGTTGTGATTTCTTTCGCTCCTGTAACTAGATTTTTTGGTGCCTCAATATTTAAGACTTCGTCGATCCTGTCGAGAGCGACAACGGATCGGGGAAGTTCTTCAAAGAATATCCCTGCTATTCGAACTGGAAACGCAAGGATCCCGAATAGGGCTATAGCACTAACAAGTTCTCCGATCGTTAAAGATTCCTTATCAATCAACCATGTTCCGATCATAAGGAGAGCTATCACGCCTAAATTTGGGAGAGCATAAATAGCTGGTTCGAAGATAGCTCGAAGGCGGCCAACACTTATTCGGTGCTCACGTATTTCTTCAGCGGAATCTCGGAGTCTAGAAACTTCCTCATTACCGCGTCCAAGTGATTTAACTACTAGTATTCCATCAAAACTTTCGTGAACTAATGACGATGTGTTACCTACAGCTTGTTGCACTGAAGATGCAGGGGTTACAACTCGTTGAGAATATGACTTGTTCATGAGAGCAAGTAACGGAAACAACACAGCTGCTATCAAAGCTATTGCTGGGTGAATGAGAAAAAGGTTAATTAGCGCAACAATTGCTAGAAAGAACGTTCCGATAGTAAATGCAAGGGGCATCA
Organism: Acidimicrobiaceae bacterium; assembly: GCA_002713485.1. Taxonomy (GTDB): domain Bacteria; phylum Actinomycetota; class Acidimicrobiia; order Acidimicrobiales; family UBA8592; genus UBA8592. The sequence goes on along the minus strand of PAWI01000003.1, from coordinate 44,076 downwards.
ACGCCAACGACGCGATCATCATGTCATTGTCAGCATGGGCAAGGAGTTCTCCTGGTGATTTTTTTCTATGAAATGACATTGGAAGATCAAGGTACTGATTAAAGAGTTGACGACGCCAAAAGAGTTCTGTCCCGTAACGCGCCCCAGCTAGGAAATATCGGCGAAGAAAAGCTCCTAGTCCTCGTGCTAAACCGACGGCGATGACCAGAATGAAAGCCAGCCACAAATTTCGTTCATTAAGTGAATTGTTGTCTAGATTAGGAATGATTACGTCATCGGTCGCATACCCAAGAACCCTCGTAAGTAGCACTGCTGCGATCGAAAAGAGGCAGGCTCCTGTAATTGCTATTGCATGTGAGAAAGGGCGGAGCTTTAATGATCGAGATATGAGCTTCAGCCCACGCCTGAACTGATTCTTCTGGGGGTTTTCATTTTCTGTGACTGGTGGTTGCATGTCTTAGCCACCTGAGGCTTGTGTTGTTGGGGACTTTCCAGTTCTTTATTGATCTGGATCGTCTGGGGGTTTGGGAATCTAGAGTCTATCCACAATAGCTGAAGCGAATTCAGAACATTTCACTTCGGTTGCCCCATCCATCAATCGTGCAAAGTCGTACGTCACGATCTTTTCACCTATTGTTTGTTCAACAGCTTTAATGATGTCATCGGCAGCGTCTCTCCACCCGAGATGTTCAAACATCAACACACCGGAGAGAAGAACAGATGATGGGTTAACTTTGTCTTGTCCTGCGTACTTAGGAGCAGTTCCATGTGTCGCTTCAAAGATTCCATGACCAGTGACGTAATTGATATTTGCTCCTGGCGCAATTCCGATTCCACCTACTTGTGCAGCTAGAGCATCGGATAGATAGTCACCGTTAAGGTTCATGGTCGCAATGACATCAAATTCGGATGGCCTTGTTAGAACCTGTTGAAGGGCAATATCGGCGATTGCATCCTGAACAAGAATTCTGTCTCCNGGATCTCCGCCACAATCGTCCCAACCAACAGCAACATCGTCAAATTCTTCTTTGACAAGTTCATATCCCCACTTTTGGAAAGCGCCTTCTGTGTATTTCATGATATTGCCTTTGTGAACCCAGTGAACGTTCTTTCGTCCTCGTTCAACAGCATATTTAAGAGCAGCTCGTTGGAGTCTTTGCGAGCCAGTGCGTGAAACAGGTTTTATACCAAGGCCAGAGTCTTCTCGGATTTCTCTTCCGAAAACTTCTTTAATCATTTCGCGAATTATTTCTGCTTCTGGTGATCCAGCCTCAGCTTCGATTCCAGCATAAATATCTTCGGTATTCTCCCTAAAGATAACCATGTCAACCAGTTCTGGTTGTTTAACTGGAGATGGCACTCCTTCAAACCACCTAACGGGACGAAGGCACACATATAGGTCTANTAGCTGCCGTAATGCAACGTTNAGGCTTCTAAAGCCTCCTCCGATAGGAGTTGTNAGAGGTCCTTTAATCCCTATTAAGTATTCTCCAAAAGTATCTACTGTCTGTTGGGGAAGCCAGTCTCCTGTTTCGTTGAATGCTTTCTCACCTGCGAGAACTTCAATCCATTCTATTGTGCGNCCGTATTTTCCTGCCGCTGCATCAAGAACGAGCTTTGCAGCTGGCCAAATGTCTATTCCTGTACCATCGCCCTCGATGAAAGGAATTATCGGATTGTCTGAAACATTGAGTGTGTGGTCATCATTTATTGTTATTTTTTCTGCCATATAGCCTGATTGTAGAGGAAATCTGCTGACTTACTTAAATGTATGGGAAAAAAGTCTAAAGAATACCGATGCTTTTTTCTGCNGCAGCCACGGTATTTGCCATTAAAAACGCTCGAGTCATCGGACCAACCCCTCCGATTCTTGGTGATAACCAGCCCGCAACCTCATTAACTTCATCGGCTACATCCGAAAGAAGCTTTTTTCCTGAAAAGCTCACTCCGGCTGCTACAACTGCAGCACCAGGTTTAACCATCTCGGGTTTGATCATATGAGGGGAACCCGCTGCAGCAATGAGAATATCTGCTTGTTTCGTGTATTGACTGATATCTTCAGCACCGGTATGTACCACTGTTACTACCGCATTAGCATTCGGTCTTTTNAATGAAAGTAGGTTAGCTAATGGTCGACCTATAGTTAAGCCCCTCCCAACTATCACAATATGTTTTCCTTGAATGGGAACATNGTATCGTTCCAAGAGGAATTGAATCCCTGCTGGTGTGCATGCTAAGGGCGCAGGAATTCCTTGAACGAGCTTCCCTAGATTGACTGGATGTAGTCCGTCTGCATCTTTATCAGGTGAGACTCTAAGTAGGGCACTTTCATAATCTAGGTCTCNTGGGAAGGGATATTGAATTATGAANGCATGTATTTGCGAATTNTGATTGAGTGATTCAACTGCCTCATTTATTNNTCCTTGAGATGAACCCTCCGGAAGTGTTACTTCNTCTGAGTACATCCCGAGTTCTTTACAGTCTCGGTGTTTCATCGCTATGTAGTTTTTTGATGGACCNTCTTCGCCAACGAGTATTGTTCCCAAACCCGGAGTTACGGCTGATTTCTCTAGTTCAGAAATTCGTTGAGTGAGCGTAGCTTTAAGTTCTGAAGCGACTAATTCACCGTCTAATGCGATAGCGACCATAATTTGATAATGCCACGTGGGGCAACAGAAATCTCATTATTAGTTTGGTGAGCAGTTCTTGTTAGGGGAACGAAGCAAATTTGGTCTCTGGGATATATGTGAGGCTTCCATTTTTAAGCTCGTTTACGGCTTGTACTGGTTCAGGGTCAGCGAAGAGATCTTTGTCTTCAGGTTTAAAACCGAGTTCTTCAATCGGAACGGTCCAATATGATGCCTCGAGCGCAATTCCATTGTTGTCATGGAAATAGACGGATCTGATGATTTCATGATCAACGATTGTAGTTATGTCACAATTAGCGTTCTCTAGTCTCTCTATGAGGGATTTGAGGTCGGCTTCAGTCGGTAACGCGAATGAGAGGTGATCAAACTGAAGATCCGTACGGGTCATAAGCCCNGCAGGTTTTGTGAATGTTTCTGCGCGAGGGTCTTCAAAGAACGCAATTGTGTTTCCTGGTCCTAGTTCGAAGAAATAATGCCTCATGGGGCCTGCTCGCAATGTGGCAACAAGTGGCATTCCTAGCACGCCGCAATAGAAACGAACTGTTTCATCCATGTCTGGTGTGATCATTGCTAGATGGTGAATGCCTTGCCATTTAGGTGCGGAATCATCATTGGTGGTCATNTTCTTAGTCTACATGATCTTGAGAATCACAAAATTTCTCTATTGGTGATCTGCGTCACGTAGCTAGATACGTCTTTGNATACTTTATTGATCGCTTGGACTTTGATGTCCGTTACTTAGTCAAATATTTTGAATGTGCTATCNAGTTCAAAATGCCAAGCCTCATATCTGAGCCCATTTTTCTGATAACCGCTGCATCTGATAACACTTGTGTTATTCCATTGGNTATCTGTTTCTAAGTCTTCGCATAGAGGTGATAGTCCATATAGTTGAGAGCGTTTCACAGGCAGAATAATTGGGTTAGTTCCACACTCGTTCGTATATATTCTGAAGGATATTGGTTCTGAAAGGTAGTTAAACGTATTGGATTCAGTATTTTTACAGCCAACGATTTGATGTAACCATTCCCATGATCCGCTGGCAATGTCTATTGCGATTCCTTGGGTATGTTTGGATTCCTCGGGTCCAAGTGCTCTGGTAAATCCATATAAATNATAAAGGTTTTGTTGCTGAGTGAAAGTTCTGTAGGAGCTATTGACTGNGAAAGTTAGTCCATCTGTTTTAGCTGCGTTGCACATTTTGTCAAAGGTTTCTATAAAGACAGCAGTAGCTTGTACCGGTTGGCCGGATGAATCATAGGGTACGCATGACGACTGGGTAAGTATGGGGTTGTAGGGGTCAGACTCAGAAATATTGATTGTTGGTATCCATAGATTATTTTGTGCATCAGGAAANGTGCATTCATACTTTTCATAACCTCTTATAGAACAGCTGGTTGGGGGTATTGTTTGTGTCCTTGAATCATGGTGAACGGTTATGAAGCAGTCTGAGTTTCGAAAGATATTTGCTCTGATCGCTTGGCATGATGTCTGCCCATTTAGTGGCAATCCTTTTATGTATTGGAAGCATTGCCATGTATAGAAGAACAGCTGTTTAGGCGGAGGAACAATCTGTGACCTTTGAGACGGGTCGCAAACATATGTGTTCTTTTTGCAAACCGTTCCAGNCTCTGATGACGGGGCAGGTTGGTAAGTCACGGGACAGATTACGTCTTCATGAGTACCAAAGAATAAATCCTCATTCTTGTCTTCTGATAATGCCGAAGAGGAAAAGAAAAATANGATACCTACAAGAACGATTACGGGTAGAAAAAGTGTTCTTGTGCCTACCGTTATGGGTTGTGGGTGGGTGAACTTAGGCATTAACTTATCTGTTGTTAATGCTTAAAATGTCTCTCGCCTGTGAAGACCATTGCTAATCCAGCTTCATTGGCTGCTTCAATGACTTCTTGGTCACGTATGGAGCCTCCAGGTTGGATTACGGCTGAACACCCTGCCCCGATTGCCGCATCTAAGCCATCAGTAAATGGAAAAAATGCGTCACTCGCACAAGCTCCTCCATTTGCTCTTCCTTCTGCTTTCTGTGCAGCTATTATTCCTGCATCTCTTCTATTCTGCTGACCAGCTCCAACTCCTACAGCTTGTTTATCTTTGGCTAAAACAATGCAATTAGAGCTAACTTTTGCCGCCACGCGCCATGCAAATTCTAAATCACTCCATTCTTCTGGTGTTGGTTGTCTGTCTGTAACGACTTCCCATTGATTTTGATCTAGCTGAACCCTATCTGATGTCTGTACGAGTAGACCTCCATCGATTGATCGCATATCAAGTAACAGAGATCCTGGTGGATTCGCTTCAATGATTCTAATGTTTTTCTTTTCAGATAATTTCTCTATTGCTTTTTCTTCAAAGGAAGGAGCGATAATAACCTCAGTGAACACTTTGGATAATTCTTCAGCTAAGGAGAGTGGAACTTCACGATTTACGGCAACTATCCCGCCAAATGCTGAAACTGGGTCGCACGCATTTGCACGAATATATGCTTCGGTGATGTCGTCATGTGTAGCTACGCCGCAGGGGTTTGCGTGCTTAATGACTGTAACGGTTGGATCATTTCCCATTGCATGAACAAGTCTCCATGCTGCCTCTGTATCGAAAAGGTTCAGGTAGCTCATTTCCTTCCCGTGTATCTTGGTGGCGGAGTCCCACCATCCACTGTTATTGGTAAATTTGTATCGTGCTCCAACTTGATGTGGATTTTCTCCGTACCGNAGGTCATGAACACGATCAAGAGCTAGGTGAAGGGAATCGGGAAGTTGATCTTCTGCATCACTAGTTTGATCCGTGTCATCCATCCAGCTAACGATCGCTGCATCGTATCCAGCTGTGTGAGCGAATGCTTTTCTTGCCAACATTTGACGAGTTCCTGATGAGAGAGAGCCCGCGTTTGTTAGCTCAACGAGAACGACGTCGTAATCTGCCGGATCAACGACTACTCCTACATAGTCATGATTTTTAGCCGCTGCCCTTACCATTGTGGGGCCACCTATATCTATATTTTCAATACTGGGTTCTGCTTGGAAAGGGTACAAATTACAAACGACGAGATCAATCGTTTCGATGTCNTTATCTATCAGGTCTTGTTGATGTTCTTCGTTTTCTCTATCCGCAAGTATGCCGCCGTGGATCTTTGGATGAAGTGTGACGACTCTATGTCCGAGCATGATCGGTGATCCGGTGTAATCCGCGACATCTGTGACAGGGATGCCNGAGTCAGCTATTTGCTTAGCTGTTCCTCCACTTGAAAGGAGTTCCCACCCGAGACCATGAAGTCCGGCAGCAAATTCTTGGATTCCTACTTTGTCAAATACGGAAAGTAAAGCTTTCATGGGTCTCTTTTCTTATGATCCTTCTGTCCTAATGATGTTTTGTAGTGTCTCTATATACAGTCGTCGTTCTACTTCTTTTATTCTTTCATGTAGCGTTTCTTTTGTGTCGTCTTTAAAAACAGAGATGGACTCTTGGGCAAGAATAGGTCCAGCATCTACCTCTTCTGTTGCAATGTGTACCGTGCAACCGGTGACTTTTACGCCATATTCAATTGCTTCCTCCACAGCATGCCAGCCGGGAAAACTTGGAAGTAACGAGGGGTGCGTATTCAGTATGCGATTCGCATAGACATCATAAATCGGTTTACTTAAAATGGTTCCAAATCCCGCCATCGCAATCAGGTCGATTTCTTTTTCAATAAAGGTATCCCTTATCTCACATGTGAATGCGTCCCGATCNAAATCCTTTCCGTAGCTGGATCTCTCAACCCTTATATGTTCAATGTNGTGGTCAGCGGCGATCTTTTCAGCCAAACATTCTCTGTCTGTAATAACCAGTTCAACAGGTATTAAAGCTTGAATTATTGCTTGGAGTATTGTTCCGCTACCTGATGCCATTACTGCTATGCGCACGCGCTGAAACTACCACCTATTTACTCTCTAGATGAACACCTTTATATTTTTCGTTAACTTGTAACTACAATGAGGCGACTATTTCGGCCATCAACTCTCCAGCTTCGGTTGGGTTGTTCCCCACACGGACGCCGGCAGCTTCTAGGGCCTCCATTTTTGCTTTAGCTGTTCCCTTTCCCCCTGAGACTATTGCGCCCGCATGACCCATTTTTTTGCCAGGAGGTGCTGTGACCCCAGCGATGTAACTAGAAACTGGTTTTGTAACGTGATTTTTTATATATTCAGCTGCTTCCTCTTCTGCAGAACCCCCTATTTCTCCTATCATCATGATGGCTTTTGTTTCTGGGTCTGCTTGGAAAGCCTCTAAACAATCAATGAAGCTAGTGCCAGGCACCGGGTCTCCACCGATTCCGACNCATGTAGTGACTCCGATATCTTTTTGTTTGAGTTCATATAGTGCTTGGTAGGTAAGGGTGCCTGATCTACTTACGATTCCTACAGGGCCACCTGATTTAGCTATATGGCCAGCAGTGATACCAATATTGCATTTACCTGGGCTTATGATGCCAGGGCAATTTGGTCCTAATAACTGAACGTTTGGNAAGTCACTTTTGAGTTGATTATAAAAGATGGCTTCATCGTGTGCCGGTACGCCTTCTGTAACGGCGACAATAAATTCAACTCCGCCCTCAGCTGCTTCCATTACAGCTCCACGGACTCCTGCAGCTGGTATGAAGATACAGCTCGCAGTTGCCCCAGTGGCCTCTACTGCCTCTGCAACATTTGCATAGATAGGTACTCCATCTACGTCCGTTCCNGCTTTTTTGGGGTGGGTTCCAGCAACTACTTGTGTTCCATACTCCCGGTTCAGCCGGCCATAGTAGCTTCCTTGTGATCCAGTTAGTCCCTGGTATATAACTTTTGTTGTTTCATCTACGAAAATACTCATGATTCTCCTATTGAGCTAGACCCACAGCTGTTCTAGCTGCATCTAACATGGTTGTTTCCATTAGTAACTTTTCAGATAAATTGGGTTGTAGNATTGCTCTTCCCTCATCTGCATTCGTTCCATCTAAACGGATCACTATTGGAGATTCAATAGCAACTCGTTTCATTGCTTCAAGAATTCCGTTTGCGACCTCTTCTCCTCGAGTGATTCCTCCAAANATATTGATAAAAATCGCCTTAACATTAGGGTCATTGTTGATGACCTCTAATGCTCCAGCCATGACATCAGCGTTGGCACCTCCTCCGATATCAAGGAAGTTTGCCGGTTTTCCACCAACTTGGTTGATGACGTCTACGGTGCTCATAGCTAAACCAGCACCATTTGCGATGACCCCAACGCTTCCCTCTAAGCCGACATATTGAAGTCCCTTCGCATGGGCAGCTGTTTCTCGTTCGTCACGTGTTTGGGTCTCATCATATTGTTCATAGTCTTGGTGTCGAAAAACAGAGTTTCCGTCCAATGTTACCTTTGCGTCAAGAACATGAACGTTCCCTTCTGGNGTNAGTATGAGAGGGTTGATCTCTACTAGGTCAGCGTCACCTTCAGTGTATGCAATGTAGAGTTTCATAAGAATATCAACTGTTCCATCAAAGGCTTGATCTGGCAGGTTTGCTGCTGAGACCCATTCTTTGCATTGATCCTCTGTTAGTCCAATGACTGGGTCAACCCATATTTTTGCAATTGCATCTGGATTTTCTTCAGCAACGGTTTCAATCTCTACACCGCCTTCTTTGGATAACATACCAAGATGCTTCTTTGCAGACCTGTCTAAAGTAAAGCTTGCGTAATATTCTTCAGCGATATCTGAAGCTTTCTCAATCCAAACTCTTCCAACTATGTGACCCTTGATATCGAGCCCAAGAATGTTCGTGGCGTGCTCGGTGACATCTTCGATAGTNGCTGCAAATTTAACTCCTCCAGCTTTNCCACGCCCTCCGGTATGTACCTGGGCTTTAACCATGACTGGTGTTCCGAGTTCTTCAGCTGCTTGCACTGCTTCTTCTACGGTGAAGGCAATTTTTCCTGGAGACGTTGGCATTCCGTATTCAGCAAAGAATTGTTTACCTTGGTATTCAAACAAGTCCATTTGTTCTCTCCGATATTTTCGTTGTTTTTGGCGTTATACCGCCCCGTTGGGATACTAGTGAAAGGACGGGTCAATGTGCTCATCAAGAATTGTTTTAATTGAAAAAACGCTTCTTGGCATTCGTTCAATACGATATATTTATGCCCTTCCAGCAGAGCAGACAGATAAATTTTCCAAGGATCGTAGCGTTTGTCGTGTTTAGTCTCGTGTTTGGCGTTGGTTTATTATTCGCCATTGTGAAACTCTCAGGAAGTGGCGAGATCCAATTCAAACTCGGAGATGANGTGTTTGAAATTGGGGATGCTGAAACATTTTCAGAACGAATTCAAGAGGATGAAAGCCCTATCGCCTGGGCTTCATTAAGCGGATCTAGACCGATTTATGTACAGCACATCGGTGAAGATCCACTCGTTAATTGGTTTGCTATTGACGCTCGCTCTCCTTCAAATCCTGTGGCCTGTAGCTTGGGTTGGGATACAGAAAGTCAAGTTTTCTTTGACGAATGTAACGAGTCAAGNACATACCCTGCAAATGGTGAAGGGCTTACACGATTTGAGGTNGTTGTTAACCCTCTTGGGGTGATTCAAATAGATCTAAATAGGATCTACGCTCCGTAATTCTTTAGATTTTTCTTACTGGAGCCCATGAGAGGTCAAGTGTTTTCTGGCCTTCATCAACAAAGTTAATAGTCGCTATCGCCTCGTATTCGCTAACTTCTAAATTTACGATGACACCGTCTCCGAACATGTCATGATTGACATCATCACCGATTTGTAGGCCGATCTGATCAGCGTGACTCTTTTCTGGCCCCTTNGGTTTGGCTGTTGAGAGTGAAAATGTTTTGGTGTCTTTTGAGTTTTTTTTCTCAACTTCTTCTTTGAATTCTTCTGGAATTTCTGCAACAAAACGACTGATAGGGTTGTAGAGCGTTTGCCCAAAAAGTGTTCGTTTCCAAGCGTATGACAGGTGTAAGTTTGTCTCGGCTCGCGTAATACCGACGTACGCTAATCGGCGCTCTTCTTCAAGTTCATCTGTGTCCCCTAATGACCGCATATGAGGGAAAACACCGTCTTCTAACCCAACGATGAATACATTTTGGTATTCGAGGCCTTTCGCTGAATGAAGCGTCATCAGCGAAACACTTGAGTCATTATCTAAGGCATCAGTGTCTGAAACAAGGCTAACTTCTTGTAAGAATTCGTCAGCGTCTTCATATTCCATTGCCATTCCTATGAGCTCAGCGAGATTTTCTCGTCGACTGTCTGCATCAATTGTGTGCTGTGATTCTAAATCAGAGACATACCCTGATGCGTCAAGAATTTCATCAAGGACACTTCCGGGTCCTTGCAAAAGAAATTCTTGACCTAGGTTAATAATACGAATGAACTCTTCTAAACCTCTTAACGCTTTCCCTGTAACACCGGCTTCTGGCGCTCTATCGAGTACCTCATGAAGAGTGGTGTTATTTGTTGATGCGAATTTATCGAGTTTCTCAATTGTTGAGTCTCCTATACCTCGTTTAGGGGTGTTAATTACTCTTTTTAGAGCTACTTCATCAAGAGGGTTTACTACAACTTTCAAGTAGGCAAGAGCGTCCTTTATTTCTTTCCTGTCAAAGAATCTTGTTCCCCCGATGACTTTGTATGGAATGTTTGACTTTACGAGGTGTTCTTCCAAAACCCTGCTTTGAGCATTTGTTCTGTAGAACACAGCCGTGTCTTTCCAGTCAACACTATCTGTGTCGTGTAATTGTCTGAGCTTCTGTGTCACCCATCTTGCTTCGTCGCCTTCATCGTCGGCATGAAAGCATATAATTTTGGAGCCCTCATCTCCCTTCGTCCAAAGTTCCTTTCTTTTGCGACCATAATTATTTTCAATAACTGCATTCGCTGCATCAAGGATTGTTTGAGTACTTCGATAATTTTGCTCAAGAAGAATTACTGTTACATCTGGGAACTTATTTTCGAACTCAATGATGTTCCGAATGTCTGCTGATCTAAAAGCGTATATTGATTGATCTTGATCCCCCACAACACAGATATTCCTCGATTTGTTCGCTAATTGGATAACTAATTGGTTCTGTACAGGGTTTGTATCCTGATACTCATCTACGAGGATATGTCGGAATCGTGATTGGTAACGTTCTAGGACCTCTGGGAAGCGATTGAAAATCTCTACTGTTTTGAATAAGAGATCATCAAAATCCATAGCGCCAGCTGTTTTCATGCGACGTTCGTACTCAACGTAGACATCGGCTACCTTCTCTTCATATAGCGTTTCGGCAGACGAGCGATAGTCAATGGGGCCGATCATTTCGTTTTTAGCTTTTGATATCTGACTATGGATTCCGCGTGGCGGATATCGTTTCGTATCAATATTCATGTCTTTGAGAATGTAACTCGTTAGCCGGACTGCATCGGCTTGATCATAGATCGTGAAAGAGTTTGGGTAACCAAGCGAACTTGCTTCTCTGCGGAGGATCTTTGCGCACGCCGAATGAAAAGTAGAGACCCACATTTTTTCAACTATTGGACCAACTAATGTTGCGACTCGCTCTTTCATTTCAGAAGCTGCTTTGTTGGTAAATGTAATTGCAAGAATCTCGAAAGGGGAAATACCAACTTCTCTAATAAGGTAGGCAATTCGGTGCGTAAGTACTCGAGTTTTTCCTGATCCTGCTCCAGCGACAACGAGGAGAGGGCCCTCTGAATGCGTCACAGCATCGCATTGTGGGGGGTTAAGCCCATGTGTTAAATCATGTGATGCCATTCCGCCACAATACATGGAAGGTGTGCCGAATTGAGGAGCTTTGCTATTTTGCGGCTATCTTTCTAAAGCGAAACAATGTTTTACTAGTGGAGTCAACAATGGTCCGAACCCCAAACAAAGAATTAGACGTTGCACTTGAGTTGTTCAACAGTGAACTTAAAAAACTTAAATCACTGGAAAAAGAACAAGCAGTTATTAAAAAAGCTGAGAGGAAGAAAGCGGACGCTGTGAAGGCTTTGCAAGAAGCTGAAAAGAACCCGGATCTTTCTTCTGAAGAAAAAGCACAAGCAAAGGCAACATGGTTAAAAGCTGATGATGATCTAAAGAGAATTCTTGCTGGCGAAGATCCACTTCCCGAAGAGGTAGCTGCTGAATCACCTGAACCGGACGTACAAGAAGAGAATTCTGAAACAGAAGAAGCACAAGAAGGACCATCTGAGGCGTCTGAAAGTGATGTGTTGGATGAAAAAATCGAAGAGCCAGCCGAAGAATCTCAAAATCTCGAAGGTGAAAACCTAAGTGAAGAATCCGTACAGGAAACTGAAGAAGAAACTGAAGAGGTAGCTGAATAGCTTTCCGTTATAGACGGGCTTTGAAATGTTCAATAATTGTTTCGTATGCATCTAGCGTTGGGTGACCAGCCACATCTGAAAAGTCAGTTGTCAGCACTGAATGTGCGCTTTGACTAATACCGTTCGGATTCAATTCGGAACTATCAATCTCAATTCCTANAAACCCATCGCCCAGAGTTTCTTTAAGTGATTTGAACCTGTCACCGGGCGAGAACTTATCGTCAGAAAAACGGAGCCCNATAACACATAAGTTCTCATTTTCTATTCGTTCACGCACTATGGATAGGTCTTCTTTAGAGGTATCAATATCCTTCTTTCTTTTTTTTCCGATTGGGAATGGAAGGCTCGGTTGGCTCATGACAGGAACCTTTACGAGGGGATNGACGGCTAGAGATAGGGCAAATCCACCTGTCAAACACATTCCGATAACTCCAACACCCTGCCCACCGCATCTANCAGCAGTTAGCTTCACTAACTTCTGAAGCCAGAGTGTTATTGGGGAGCTTTTCCCCGTAGCGAAAGTAACAAATTCCTTTGAGATGCATGCACCCATCATGGATTTCAGTGCGTAGGGATTATTGTATGCGCGACCAGGTTCTCCAAATAGGTTCGGGAGAACGACCGTAAACCCACTTTTGACTATTCTCCTTCCAAATTCTGCTACCTCAGGTGTAATACCTGGAATTTCAGTTAGTAATACGACTCCGGGACCATTACCCTTCCAAAACACGCCTTTCTCGCGTCCATCAAAAGAAATNGATTCATATTCAAAGTCGCTTAACACATCAGTTNCCATATATGCGAGAGTACATGATGGAATCGCTTTCTTTTCTATTCGGCAACTAGCATGGCGTTAGAGNCAGACTTCAGGCGTNAGGAGAAGCATGCAATTCTCAATCATCTTTGAATTTCAATGTGATGATGTGAGCCCCGATGGGGAACGTGAAACGTTATTAAGTTGTGTTGACCAGGCTATTTTCGCTGAACAAATGGGGTTTGACAGAATATGGGCGGTAGAGCATCACAGCTTGAAACANTATGCTCACATGAGTGCGCCCGAGATTTTTCTTACATGGGTTGCAGCAAAAACATCAAAGATACGGATCGGACACGGTGTCGTGTGTATGCCGTTCGGGTACAACCATCCACTTCGGGTCGCTGAAAGAGTAGGAATGCTTGACAGCCTTTCAGGTGGACGACTTGATGTAGGAGCTGGCCGCGGCGCTACTGCAATTGAAATGTCAGGATTCGGTGTCAGTAAAGATGACACATATCCACAAGTTAAGGAATCTCTAGAGATTCTGAGCCAGTGTTGGGAAACTGAAGAATTTGAGTGGCATGGCAGTATCGAGATTTCGCGTCGATCAGTTATCCCTCGACCGTTACAGCTGCCTCATCCGCCGCTCTTTATGGCTTGCACTAAAGACGAAACTGTACGGTTGGCAGCAGAGTATGGTGTAGGAGCTTTAGTGTTGGGTTTCTCAGGACCAGCACAAGTAAAGGCATTACGAGCTATATACGACGAAGCTATAGAAACGCGCAAAATAGACTCATGTATTTCGANACAACCAACTNATTTTCTCTCNGCTTTGTGCCCGACCATTGTGCTCGATGATGCTGAAAAGGCTTTTCAAATTGGTGCTAGAGGGCAAAAGTTTTTTGCAGAATCTATTCAGCATTGGAATCTAGGAACGCCTCTTCCGGAAACGGTTCCCCCTGAAATAGATATCCGTGACGCTGTTAGCGCAGCAAAGGAACAGGTTGAAGCGTTTATGGTTGAAGGTGGTCATCCGGTTCCTTCGGTTGTTGCTTCTACGAGCCCCTTTAATATTGACCATGCATATGGTAATAAAGACGACGCTATTGAGTATGTTTCCCAGTTGAAGGAAGCCGGAGCCGATGAAATTATGTGCATTATGCAAATGGGCGGCGTTCCCCATGAAGTCGCTATGGAGACGATTCGGCAATANGGAGAATATGTAATTCCCCATTTCTCTTAGATGTAGAGTTAGTCGAAGATGTCAAGAATCTTAAGATGGTTATCAATGACATAATCCGCTTCTTCNCCGTCTTCTGGGTCATCTCGTCCTCCGGTGTATCGAACCGTTGTCATATTGATTGCACGTGCTCCAGCAACGTCTGTTCTTTTTAAGTCCCCAACGTGAATGCATTGAGAAGAATCTGAGATATTTAGTCCTGCGAGAGTTTCATTAAATATCTTGGGGTCAGGTTTATAAACACCGATATCGTCAGAAAATCCAAAGTAGTCAAAGAATTCATGCACATTAAGGTCAACGAGCCAAGCTTGAAGCCGACTGCTTGGGATTGTCCCTACATCGCAAATAACACCTAGTCGAAGATCCATTTCCTTTAATCGCTCAAGTGTCTTCGTAACGTTTGGAAGAAGNTTCCTTGGGGTTGACTCTGATGCTGCTAAGTAGGCGTCTGTTAGTTGTGTTTTAGTATGTAACGAGATTTCAATGGGAAGTTTTGATATTGCTGCGTTGACGACACCATCAATTGAGGATTGGACGTTATTTCTCCAGTTCGTATCGAAATGGTTCCATCCTTGAGCGAATGCCTCATCAAGTTGTTGTTGTGTTACTTCAAAACCATTTTCGAAAAGAATCTCGGTCCATAAAGCTCTTCTTCGGTCAAGTGAATCAGTTGTTTCCGCAACGAGGGTGTTCCAGAAATCATATGTTACCGCCGCATATTTACCCGATTGCATGATTGCTTCCTGTCTTAATCAAATGAGGCGTACGGAGCCTGTCCCGTTTGCTTGAATTGTTCCAATTTCAGTGGATGAAAGCCCCATTGAATCAATAATTTTCTGCGTATTGCTAATGCTTTGTTGATCTATAACCAGCGCCATTCCNATTCCCATATTAAAGACTGTGTACATTTCATTTTGATCAATATTGCCAAGTGATTGGATTTCGGTAAAAACCCTCGGAGGTTCCCAGGCTTCCTTGAATATTTCGGCATCTNCGGTTTTAGGTAGTACGCGATTGACATTTCCTGGAAGCCCTCCGCCGGTGATGTGAGCAATGCCCTTTATGGGTTCTTGTTCTAAAATTTCGAGAATTGTTGGTGTGTAGATCACTGACGGGAGAAGCAATTCTTGCCCTACTGTTGCGTCTGCACCGCTCCAAACAGGGTCAGTGATTGATTTTTTCGCGATATCAAAGAAAACTTTTCTCGCTAGTGAATATCCATTGCTTCGAAGCCCCGGTGAATGTAACCCGATGATCGCATCGCCAGGGGCTATGTCAACCCCGGTAATCATGTTCTCTTTATCGACAACGCCCACGCTGAACCCCACCAATTCAAATTCTCCTGATTTCATTAAGCCTGGATGTTCAGCCATCTCACCGCCGACTAGGGAGCATCCTGCTTGAAGACAACCATCACTTATTCCTTTAACTAGTGATTCAATGTGATCGGGAATCAGTGTTCCTACTGAAATGTAATCAAGGAAAAAAAGAGGTTCTGCTCCTACACAAACCAGATCATCTACGCACATCGCTACGAGATCTATTCCTATACTTTCATATTGTTCTGTCATCATTGCGACTTGTGCTTTCGTTCCTACTCCATCAGTTGAGGAGACAAGAACNGGATGCGTTCTCCCTGTTTTGGTTATGTCAAAAGCGCCTCCGAATCCACCGATGCTTGTGAGAACTTCTGGCCGAAGGGTGGTTTCTACATGAGGTATTATGCGTTGTACGGCTTCCTCACCTGCAGCTATATCAACACCAGCAGATTTGTAAGTCTCATTTTCTTGCTTACTCATGTATCTCGCTAAAGGATTGTTGAATCGTTTCAGGTGTTTCTTGCCGGAGATGGGACTGCATGTTCTCAATCTTATGAGTTGGTTCTTCAAGTATTTTTTTAGAGAGATTTACCGGGATNTCCACTGGNTAATTTCCTGTCAAACAGGCGGAACANAATCCTGCGTTGTTGGTTCCAGTAGCCTCTATCAAGTTATCGAGCGTCAAATAGGCCANAGAATCGACATCAAGGTATTCCTGTATTTCTTGTACTGTGAGATTAGCTGCCAGAAGCTCGGATCTCGTTCCGGTATCCATCCCGTAGAAGCAAGGCCATCTATATGGCGGAGAAGAAATCCGCATATGTATTTCTTTCGCTCCTGCTTCTCGGAGCATGCGTACCATAGCCCTTGTCGTAGTTCCTCGGACAATAGAATCATCGACAACAACAAGCCTATTTCCATTTATGGTATCCCTGAGCGGATTGAGTTTCATACGAACACCTAAAGAACGGAGCTCTTGATTCGGTGCAATAAAAGTTCTGCCGATATAACGGTTCTTCACTAAGCCTTGTGCATAAGGGATCTTAATTTCTCTCGCGTAACCCTCTGCTGCAGGAATACCTGATTCAGGTACACCCATAACTACATCTGCTTCTACAGGTGCTTGCTTCGCTAGAAATTCCCCCATCCGGACTCGAGCGTGATGGACACTTTGAGTATAGAGCTGGGTATCAGGTCTAGCGAAATAAACAAATTCGAAGACGCAGAGGGTTGGATTTATCCTTTCCGATGGGAAGGGATGTACGGAACGCACTCCTGTCGCACTGATTATTACCATCTCACCAGGATCAATTTCTCGGACAAAATGAGCTCCGATAATATCCAAGGCTGGGGTTTCTGATGCAAGTACCCAGCCATTGTCCAACTTACCAAGACATAGCGGACGGAATCCGTTAGGATCTCGGACTCCGATAATGTTTGCTTCATCCATGATTACAAAGGAGAAAGCCCCCTCTAATTCAGGAAGGATTTTTGTCAGTGCACGTTCAAGTTCTCTTCCATCTGATGCATTGTTGTTAGCTGTGTGACTAATTTGGTTAGCTATCAACTCAGCTACAAGGTCACTATCACTTGTTATGGTCCCCGGCAGCATCCCTGCTTGTTGTGCAAGCTTTTCTGTATTCGTTAGATTGCCGTTATGACCTAAAGCAAATTCTCGTTGATGTTCTCCTCTATATACCGGTTGCGCATTACGCCAGGAGCTTGAACCCGTGGTGCTGTAGCGTGTCTGTCCTATCCCTAGGTGCCCATCTAGCCCCGCCAGAATACGATCATTAAATACGTTTGAAACTAGACCCATATCTTTAACAACGGTGATTCTCTCACCATCACTGGTTGCGATACCTGCTGATTCTTGTCCTCGATGCTGAAGTGCATACAGACTGAGGTAACTCAGATGCGCAATTGGTTGCCCAGGTGCATAAATTCCGACAACACCACAAGCTTCCCGAGGGGAATCATCATCGAATCCGGTTTCGTCAGGGGCCACAAACGAATTCTTTCAGATTATGACACGGAGTGTGATGATAGGTAAAGATCATATTGTGAATAGTCCGATATCAGTTTGGCATATAGTAAAAGAAGCAGTTCAATAGAATAAAGCATGAATGTGTATGAGATAAAACAGCACATTAGTGGGGGAACCTTGGAGAGAATATTATGACAACCTCTGACCATATAGATCTAAGCACTTACGATCCTATGGATCGGGAAATCCAGCAATGCCCATTCGATCACTATGCAGCGTTACGGAATCATGGACCTCTTTTCTTCCATGAGCAATCAAACATGTTCTTCGCTTCACGACTAGATGTTGTTAACGAAATACTTCGGGATACTGAAACATTCTCTTCTCAGATGTCCAACACAACCGCTAAACCTAACCCTGAGACATTGAAAGCGATAGCAGAGATTCAAAGTCGAGGGTGGCCGCGAAAAGAAACGATGCTTACTATAGACCCCCCGTACCATACTGCATACAGGAAGTTAGTCTCACGGACATTTTCAGCGAGAAGAATAGCGGCGCTGGAGGATACTGTCAGAAGATTTGCCACAGAATTGATTGATGCTTTCCCTGATAAAGGAACCGTTGATTTTCATAATGACTTTGCAGTTTCTTTTCCAGTACGAGTAATTCACTATGCACTTAATATGGCACCTGATGTTGAAGGGAAAGTGAAGAGTTGGTCCGACGCCGCAACAGCAGCTATTGGAAATAAACTCTCCCACGACGAATGGATAGAAGCTGTAAGTGTTCAAATGGAAAATCAAGATTATTGGTATTCAGAATATGAACAACGATTAAGCAATCCTCAAGACGATGTCATTTCTGCTCTTGCACATGCCGATTTCGCCCATCCTGACTTAGATGAGGGTGAAACACGAAAGTTAGATTTCTCAGAGATTTACAGCATTATCCAGCAGCTAATGGTGGCTGGNAATGAAACGACCACAAAATTCTTGGANGAAACTATGAGAACACTCGTTGAAGAGCCGAGGTGGTGGAATGCTCTCNAAGCTGACCCAGAAGGGCTCATNCACGGGGTTGTAGAAGAGGGCCTGCGGATTTCATCTCCCAATCANGGATTGTTCCGAGTTGTTACTCGGGATGCGGAGATCCAAGGCATATCTATTCCTAAAGGATCTCGAGTNTGGGTGATGTTTGGTGCTGCGAATCGAGATGAGTCAACCTTTGGAGACTCAGAGGCCTTTGACCCNACCAGAGATAACCTCAAGGAACATATTGCATTTGGAAAAGGTCATCACTTCTGCATTGGAGCCCCATTGTCAAGGCTGGAAGGAAAAGTTGCGTTTGAAGAACTTGTGAAACGAATCAAACTTCCAACATTTTCGGAAGGTAACACCTTTGAATATCAGTCAAGTTTCGTGCTGCGGGGTCTCGCAGGGCTTNAACTCGATATTGAGAAAATATAATTTTTTANCCCTGAGTTGTCCCAGCCTCAAAAGCTTTNGGAAGGTNACTTTNCCAGCGCTTTTGGATAGTTGATAATTCAACTTCAATTAGGCCCTTAATCGTATAGTTATTTCCATGGGCTAGTCCTATCCGTGTGCTGGGCATTCCGTTATCTTGGATTATTTCTTCAACACTTTGCATCTGTTCAGGATCTACTGCAATAACAACACGGGATGACGATTCTGAAAACATTGATTCGATATCAGGGACCCGTGCCAGTGAGCATCCGATACCTGACTTAACAGCCATCTCNGCGACTGCAACAGCAAGTCCGCCAGTAGAAACGTCATGAACTGCTGTTACNAGTTTCTCATTAACTAGTATCCGAACTGTTTCGCAGACTTTTTCGTGCATTTCGTAATCAACCTGATTAAGTTCACCATTTCGCTTATCGTGTGCGAAGGCCCAAGCGCTTCCTGATAACCCCTTTGGTTCAGGCCCTATTACCATCAATCTGTCACCTTCGTTCCACTTTAACCCGGGAGGTGCCATGTCTAGATCGTCAATCACGCCGATGAGTCCGACAATAGGTGTTGGGTCGATATTGTTTCCTTGGCTTTCGTTATACAAACTTACATTTCCGCCTACAACTGGAATATTGAATTCTGAGCAAGCTTCTGCCATCCCATCAACTGCTTCGCTCAATTGCCACATAACAATGGGATATTCGGGATTTCCAAAATTGAGGCAGTTAACTAACGCTCTGGGTTTNGCTCCCACGCATGCAAGATTTAACATCGCCTCTGCAACTGTCATCGCTGTGCCTATTTTGGGATTNACCGCACACCAGCGATGATTCCCATCAGTCGTTACCGCAATACCACGNCCTGTGTCCTCCCCAGTCAGNGGATGTTTAAGGCGTAGGACAGCAGCATCAGAATCAGTCCCTGCAACTGTATTGAGGAAGAGTTGCGAATCATATTGAGATGTAATCCATTCGTAGCTTGTCAGTAAGTTNAGGAGATCTTCTGCGACATCGTTGGTGCCTATTGAGTGTTCTGGTTTATCTTCTTTTTTCGCATCTAAATCCTCAGGTGCAGCCATCGGGCGGTCATACAAAGGTGCGTCTTCGTGAAGAGAGATCGCAGGGATGTCTCCCAGAGTTGCTCCTTCAAAACCATCCATAATNCGNAGTTGGCCACCGTCGGTTACCTTCCCAACTACCGATGAACGGATCTCCCATTTATTACTTATGNTTATGACCTCATCGAGATTGTCTGGACTNACAATTGCCAGCATTCTTTCTTGAGATTCGCTTGTCATAATCTCAAATGGTTCCATATCATCTTCTCTTTGCGGAACTGCGGAAACGTCAAAGTCCATTCCGACGCCACCTCGCGATGCGGTTTCCGAGGCGGCACATGAGAGTCCTGCTCCCCCCAAATCTTGGATACCGACAACAAGTCCGGCATCAAGTAATTCTAAACAGCATTCAATCAGTCGNTTTTCTTCAAACGGGTCTCCTACTTGAACACTTGGCCTCTTCTCAGCGTCTTCTTCATCGTCACCAAAACCTGCTGATGCTAATACGCTCACACCTCCGATTCCGTCGCGCCCTGTTGTAGCTCCAAGAAGTACTGCTAAGTTTCCAACCCCAGATGCTTGTCCAAGTACTAGTCTGTCTTTGGGAAGAATCCCCAGACACAACACGTTTACGAGCGGATTACCAATATATGTTTCATCGAAAACNGTTTCCCCACCAATATTGGGAACTCCTACAGAATTTCCATAACCTGAAATTCCACTAACTACGCCTTCTGCCACCCACCGACTCCGAGCATCATCTATTGGACCGAAACGTAACGGATCCATAATCGCTATGGGTCGTGCACCCATCGTGAAGATATCCCTAATGATTCCTCCGACACCTGTTGCTGCACCTTGGTAAGGCTCAATNTAACTTGGGTGATTATGGCTTTCTATTCTGATAGCTATAGCGATATCATCGCCAACATCTATCACTCCGGCGTTCTCCCCCGGCCCGACNAGTACATGCTCTCCTTCAACCGGAAGCCTCTTTAAGTGGATTCGCGAGGATTTATANGAGCAGTGTTCACTCCACATAACTGAGTACATTGCAAGTTCCAGATGATTTGGTTCACGACCCAAGATTCCTATAATTTTCTCAAGTTCATCATCGGTCAAACCAAGAGTTCGGTGGATTGGTTCGGCCATTATGAGGCGCTCTCGATCAAGCTTTTTAGTAGCGTCTGACCATCGGTACTTCCTAATAGGGNATGACAAGCTCGTTCCGGATGGGGCATTAGACCTACAACGTTCCTCTCTTTGTTGCAAATTCCCGCTATGTCAGCCGTTGATCCGTTCGGATTATTTTCATATGTAAGTAAGATCTGATCTTCTGCTTGCAGTTCATCTAACGTTTCTTTGCTGCATNTATAGTTTCCCTCAAAGTGATTTATCGGAATGTTTAATGAATCNCCTTTGGCCGATTGGGAAGTAAGAACGGAATTCGTTGTTTGCACATTTAGCTTGACCATTTTGCATAAGAATTTCAATCCGATATTTTTCTGAAGTGCTCCTGGCAACAGTCCGGCTTCTGTGAGTATTTGGAACCCATTGCAGATTCCTAGCACTGGTCGGCCTGAATTAGCGAAAGTAATTACTGATTCCATCGCTGGTGANAATCGTGCAATTGCTCCTGGCCGTAAATAATCTCCATGGGCAAACCCACCTGGNATGATTACTGCATCTGAATTTCCCAAATCAGATGAATCGTGCCATATCAATTGACCTTTGGACCCAAGACTTGTTATTGCCTCAAGAGCGTCTTGTTCGCAATTGGACCCTGGAAAGACAATGACCCCTATGGTCGGACTCACTCTGCTCCTTGAATATGGATATTCGCGGTTTCAATTACTGGATTAGTAAGAAACTTGTCACATAATTCCTGAATTGTTTCTTGTGCNTCAACTTCACTATCAGCTGTGATGATGAAACGAATGTTTTTCCCNACTCTTACATTCTCAATGCCACTAAACCCAAGCTTAGGAGTTGCATTTTCTATAGTTGATCCCTGCGGGTCAGCTATTCCTTCTTTGAGCTGGACTTCAACAGACGCTTCAAACTTCACGCTTTAATGTTGCCACAACAAGAAGGGAAAAGTGAGTATCTTACNCGGACTTTATTGATTAATTATTAAGAAAATCGCGTACCCGTTTCTGTAGATGGCGGACGCGTATCTCTTGATAATTTCCTAATGTCTCTCCCCGTTTAAAGCTTGACTTAAAGCCGCGTGTTTGCGCTGCAAGATTGGCAGTATCTTGGTCGTAGATTTTCCCAAGTGGGCCAACACCTTCAACTATGGAATAGCTTTCATCGATGTCTAAAGTAATGACTTCTGGAGGATCAGGTGCTTTGCCATCGCTGGGCTTAGGGCGCATAAAGATTAAGTCAAAGTAGCAATAGTCNGGGCTCTCTGGGTCAGGTCTAAACCGGTACACCATAGGAAGTGAAAGGCCAGGAAAAAAGAAAGCGTTAGGAAATAAGAAATACTCAATTGAATCCAAAGTTAAAGATTCGCTCAGGTGGGTGAAATCGTGGCCATACTTTTCACCCATTTGTTCTTGAACAATTTTGGCATAATAGTCACGGGCTCGTACCCCTTCTGGAAGAGTGAAGTCAGCATCGCCGAACATCCGNCCGCTGAGATGAGTAAGAAGTTCGTCTTCAGTTCTTGGATTTTCTTTTAGAGGGCTATTAAGTCCTCGAGTGTGAATGAACCGTGAAACATTNTCTCCGAAGACATCGTATTGTGTGGTTACTTCATCTCCTAAGTTCCCAGTCGAATGTGTTTCTCGGACATGGTAAGCCTCAATGAACGCCTCGGCGCCCGCTTTCCAGTTACATGGTAAATGCTTTCGTATATGTGTTTCGATATATCGATCCCCTAGTTGCCAATCTTTCCAATGCTCTGGAAGGACTCCAAGATATTCTTCAAGGGGTTGTGCATCTTGGTCAAAATTAACGAAGACGAAGCCTTCCCAANTGGCTACACTCATTTCAGGAAGTTGGTGNGATTCTTGTGTGACGTGGGGGAAATCCCAAGCTCCGGGAAGGTCAACGAGTGTTCCTTCAAGGGACCACGTCCATCCGTGAAAGGGGCATCGAAGTTCTTTGCTGAAGCCACACGTTCCTGGTTGTTTGAGTTGCGTTCCNCGGTGCATACATGCGTTGTAGTACGCCTTGATACTCCCATCGGTAGTCCGAACAATCAACGAGGATAGATGGCCAACGTCGTATACGAAATAGTCTCCGGGTTCAGGAATATGGTCGACGTGGCATGCCCACTGCCACACTTTTGACCACAGCTTTTCATATTCAGATGACGCNAATTCAGGACTTATNTAGCTTTCGTATGGCAGGTCGTTATCGCCAAGGAATTCATATGATTCTTCGAGTAATGCCTGCGGCGGAGGTGTTGGATCGGCAAGGAGTTCGTCTCGTAGTGACGGGCCTTCTTGGCGTGCTTCACCTGGTAGTGGTACNTCTTTATTCCCCATAGGTATCTATCATAAAACCTAAACCGGCATAACTGTCCAGTTCATTATCAAAGTTGGGGAGAATCTGACTGTTAACCAGGCCAGTCATCTAAGTTTTTCCCGCTTATTTTTTCGTATCCTTCTCGATATCGCTTTGAACTCGCTGTGACTACTTCGTCTGGTAGTTCGGGGGGAGGTGGTGACTTATCCCAATCAAGNCCATCTAGGAAGTCGCGTACTGGTTGTTTGTCAAATGAAGGCGGGGTTGTTCCCGGTTTCCACTCATCTTTTGCCCAAAATCGTGATGAATCAGGTGTNAGAACCTCATCGGCGATAACGAGCTCTCCATCAACAAATCCCATTTCAAATTTTGTGTCTGCGATGATTATGCCGCGCTCTAAAGCATATTCGGCTCCCTGCGAATAGAGTTCTAGCGATTTTTGCTTTGCCAGTTCAGCGATTTCTAGGCCAACGATGTNTGCGGCTTGAGTGAATGAAATATTTTCATCGTGTAATCCGTCTTCGGCTTTAGTCGATGGTGTGAATACGGGCTCAGGTAGCTTTTCAGATTCTTGAAGATTTGTTGGTAAGGGAGTTCCGTGCATTGTTCCATTGGCTTTGTACTCTTTCCACGCTGATCCTGTTATGTATCCACGAACGATGCATTCGATTGGAAGCATGTCTACTTTTTTTACAAGCATTGATCTTCCTGCAATTTCGGGAACTTGGGCACTGACTGGGAAATCAGATAAATCTGTTGAAATGAGGTGGGATTTCATGGATGTTGAAAAGTGCTGGAACCAAAATGCTGACATCGCCATTAACACTCGACCTTTATCTGGGACTGGCTGATTCATTACCACATCAAAAGCCGAAATNCGGTCGCTGGTGACCATCAAATACTGGTTGTTTCCAGCATCGTAAATNTCTCTGACCTTTCCTGAATATACGTGGGGAAGCTCTAATTTGTAGGCCGGTTCTCTTGTCATTGATACCTCTTACAGTATTGGTTGGGGGATATAGTCTTCTGCTTCTGGATAGCGTTCTTTTAATGCTTCGACGTCTGCGGTTACAGCATTAATTTGATGCTGGACTAAACCAGTTCCGATTTCGTTTATGACCTGAAGTANCTCCGGTTCTGTTAGGGGGAACCGTTCGTCTTTGCCTAAATCATGGAGAAGCATATTGTCGGCGACATCGGTGTCGCGAAGAGCTAACGCAGCTGCCACTGCGTGCTCTTTGATGATNTCGTGNGCTTCTTCNCTTCCTAAGCCTTTAGTTTGTGCTGCGGAAAGTANTTTTGTTGTGCTGAGAAAGGGAAGGTAATGGTTCAGTTCTCTTTCAATGACCTTTGGATAAAGCCCGAAGTCATCCAACACAGTGATAAATGTTTGCATGAGCCCATCTATAACAAAGAAGGAATCTGGTAACGCAACCCGTCTGACGACCGAACAACTTACATCACCTTCATTCCACTGGTCACCAGTGAGATCAGTAACCATTGAAAGATATCCTTTCAGCACGACAGTCATACCACCTATACGTTCACATGATCTCATGTTCATTTTGTGTGGCATCGCTGAGGAACCAACTTGCCCTTCCTGAAATCCTTCAGTTACTAGATCATGCCCGGCCATTAAGCGAAGGGTCTTAGCTAAATTTGCTGGACCGCTTGAAAGTTGAACCAACGTGCTTATGACATTGAAATCTATTGACCTTGGATACACCTGTCCAACGCTGCGCATGGTGTTGTTAAATCCAAGATGACTGGCAATATTTTGTTCAAATTCTTCGACCTTTGCTTGATCGCCTAATAAATCTAGAAGATCTTGCTGTGTACCGACAGGACCTTTCAATCCTCTCATCGGGTATGTTTGTGAAATTTGCTCAAGTGTCGTGAACGCTAAAATCATTTCTTCTGCGATNTTTGAAAATCGTTTCCCCATCGTTGTTATTTGGGCAGCTACATTATGGGTTCGACCAGTCAGTGGTAGTTCTGCGTATTGTTGCGCCAGGTCTGTTAACCGAGAAAGAGTCGCTACTGCGAGCATTTGGATGTGCTTGAGGCTTTCTAATACCTGCAGTTGTTCAATATTTTCTGTTAAGTCTCGTGATGTCATCCCTTTATGTATATGTTCATATCCTGANAGATTGCAGAATTCTTCNATTCTGGCTTTCACATCATGCTTTACGATCTTTTCTCTTTCGAGAATNGATTCGAGATCAATGTCATTTTTAGTTCGTTGATATGCCGCTATGGCTTCCTCCGGTACATCAGCGCCGTTGTCACGTTGCGCTTTCAGAACAGCAATCCAAAGTTCTCGTTCAAGCAGAACTTTGTTNTCTGGTGACCAGATTTCAATAATCCGGTCACTTGCGTACCGTTCCGCTAGTACGTTAGGGATCTTCATCTATTCGCCATTTCCTCTTTGTATAGTCGGAGCTTTTCTGCAATTTCTGTATCAGTGATTCCAAGCATTTGAAGGACTAAGAGCGCGGCATTCTGTGAACCATCTATGGCTACTGTTGCGACTGGAACCCCCTTAGGCATTTGCACAGTTGCGTAGAGAGCGTCTTGGCCNTTAAGTGCCCCTCCGGAGAGTGGGACTCCTACGACTGGAAGTGTGGTGTGTGCTGCGACAACACCGGCAAGGTGAGCTGCCATTCCTGCTCCGCATATGAATGCAACAAAACCATTTTCTCTGGCGGTTGAGACTAGATCTACGACTTTGTCGGGGTTTCGGTGAGCTGAAAGAACCCGCCACTCAGATTCGATACCGAACTCTTNAAGCGTTTCTTTCGCTTTACTCATTTTTGATTCATCTGAAGTTGACCCCATTAATATTCCAACTTTCATTTGATGCTCCTTTCGGTCATTAATCTGTGATATTTGCTTTCTTCTATCATAGATTTTTCATTGGATATCTCTAGCGATATCTTGCCGTTTGTATAGCCCTTCCCATGTTATTTCTTCTGCACTTCGGTAAGCATTCTTTCGAGCTAGTTCGTGTGTCAATCCTTTTCCTGTAACGGTCAGGACTCGTCCTCCGGAGTTGATGAGTTGGCCGTCACCATTTTCTGAAACACCGGCACAAAATATTCCTTCAACTCCTTGTTTAGTCTGTGCTTCGTTGAGGCCTCTGATTANCTTCCCCGTTATCGGTGCTTCNGGGTATCCTTCTGATGCGCATACGACGGTTACCATTGCGTCATCAACAAAGTCAGGTGCATGCTCTATGTTCCCATTTGCTGCCTCGTGCAGAAGCCTGAACAAGCTTGATTTCATTCTTGGTAAAACAACTTGTGCTTCTGGATCTCCGAACCGAACATTGTATTCAAGTATTTTTGGGCCTTTTGCCGTATTCATGATCCCTGCATACAAGACACCCCGATAGTCAATTCCTCTCTTGATGAGTGCTTGCAAAGTAGGGTGTACTGCTTCGTCCATTATTCTTTTCACGAATTCTTCCGAGACTGAGGGGATGGGAGAATATGCACCCATGCCTCCGGTATTTGGGCCATTNTCGTCGTCAAGTAAGCGTTTGTAGTCTTGAGCTGGAGAGAGCGGTACTGCTTTTGCCCCATCACATATTGCGAGGATTGAGATTTCGTTTCCGGTTAATCCCTCTTCAATGACTATTGTTTNTCCNGCGGGGCCAAAAGCGTTGCCTGACAGATAGTTTTTAATAGCGTTTTTNGCCTGCTCTAATGATTCTGTTACCAAAACTCCTTTNCCTGCAGCTAATCCATCTGTTTTTATGACGTATGGAAGAGGCATTTCNGNTAGGAACGAGATTGCTTCGTCTTGGTTTGTAAAGGTTCCATGTTTAGCNGTCGGGACATTTGCTTCTACAAGAAGATCNTTCATCCAAGCTTTTGAACCTTCTAGTTGTGCTCCATCTGCCCCTGGACCGAATACGGTTTTTCCTTGTTTACGCAACTGGTCGGCTAGTCCGTCGACCAGCGGGGCTTCGGGGCCAATGACAAATAGGTCTGCGTCAAGTTCAAGCGGGGATTGAGTTGTTGAGTTTGGGATTCCTGGATTGCCAGGAGTTACGGTGACTTCGCTATCTCGACTAAGGACATGTGCTAGTGCGTGTTCTCTGCCTCCNGAGCCAACAACGACGCTTTTCATTTTATTGTGGTCCAGTTGTAGGGTTTGTTTGAAACTTTTTTAGCTCGGTGAATGCTTTTATCTTTCACGACTGCCAATTGATGTATTGTTTTCGCCCTGGGCCGACACCTATTAACGAAATTGGAATTCCGCATTGCTTTTCCANGGCTTGTATATAGTTTTGGGCTGCTTCTGGTAGATCGTTTGGGTTGGTTATTCCTGATATGTCGGTTTTCCATCCTGGCAATTCTTCATATATTGGTGTTGCTTTGTGGAATGCTGATTGGTGATAGGGCATTTTCTCTACTCGTTCACCATCGATGTCATACGCTACGCAGATCTTTACTGTGTCTAATGCATCCATAATGTCTAGTTTCGTTAAAGCTATCTCTGTGAGTGAATTCAGCCGAACGGCGTGACGGAGCATGACTGCGTCAAACCATCCTGTACGTCGTCTCCTTCCAGTATTTGTTCCGTATTCATGTCCTACGTTTACAAAATGGTCTGCTACATCGTCAAAGAGTTCTGCTGGGAAAGGGCCCGACCCGACCCTAGTTGTATACGCCTTTGCTATTCCTACTATTCGTTCTAGATGTCGCGGTCCTACACCAGCACCGGCGCAGGCACCTCCTGCTGTGGGATTTGAGGAGGTTACGAAAGGGTAGGTGCCATGATCAAGATCGAGAAATGTTGCTTGGGCTCCTTCAAATAGAACGTTTTCTTCAGCCTCGAGTGCGGTATGAATAATATCTGTTGTATCTGCAATATAAGGGCGAACTCTAGGCAGGTATTCTTCCAAAAATGTGTTTGATAGGTTTTCTATTTCTGGAGCCAGTCTGTTGTAGACTTTCGCGAGAAGTGGGCCTTTCTCATTGAGTGAAACACGGAGTTTTTCTTCAAAGATTTTGGAATCGAGAAGGTCTTGGACTCGAATCCCGACCCTGAATGCTTTATCAGCGTATGCGGGCCCTATACCTCGTTTTGTGGTCCCTAACTTGTTAGCTCCAAGATGTCTCTCAAAGACAACATCAAGTTCTTGGTGGTATGGGAAAATTAGGTGGGCGTTACCGCTTAGTTTAAGACGGTCGCAACTTACGCCTTTAGCTTCAAGCATGTCAATTTCTTTTATTAGTACACCAAGGTCTACAACCACTCCGTTTCCTATAACCGGAGTGATGTGGTCGTAGAGAACGCCGCTGGGTATCAGCTGGAGAGCTGTCGTCTCCCCATTGACGACTAGAGTGTGGCCTGCATTNTGTCCGCCTTGGTAGCGGACAACCATTTGCATTTCCTTGGCAAAAAGGTCTGTGAATTTACCTTTGCCTTCATCGCCCCATTGGGTACCCACGACTACGGTCGATGGCACAGGCGGTCTCCTTTGTTTAACTCCGCTTACCTACTTACTGTAGATCATAGGTAAGCGGAGATGTAAAACTAAGGTGAAGAATTCCTATCGTGTAGGGATAGGAAACGGGGGTTATCCCCCGTATGAACCTCCCTGGCCTTCAAAGTTAAATACTTCGCTTACTGGGGTGAAAGTTAGTTGATCGTTAACCACTTGTACTTCTTGTAGTTGAGCACCTTCCGTTAGGTAGGCGTCATTTACACCATCGAGACGCAGTGTAGGAACGAAGTTATTTCCGTTTGTAGTGTCAAGGTTCCATGTGGCTTGCATAACGTTGATTCGGTTTACTCCACCTGGAAGTTCTGAGGCTGCACGCAGTATGTCTTCTATTATCTGTGCAAAGAATACGCCACCTGAATAGGATCCGTCAGCACAAGTAACATCGCTGTATTCGTCAAGTACTTGTTTAGTTAGAAGGATTGCAGGATCATCTTCGAAGCGTGGGTCGCCGCAAACTTTGCTGTAATTTGCCATTCGAACTCCAGCTCCTTCGGCTTGAAGCAATGCTGCAGCGTCTTTAACTGGTGTGAAGAATGCTGGAAGATTATTGCATGTGTACGACATGTAGAAGCGTGGTCTCCACGGTGTTGCTGCCATGACGCCAACACTTTGTGGACAGAATGCGCCGGTTGTTCCTGCTACAAAAACCTGNGCTCCTGAAGATGCCAATGTTGTCATTTCGTTAGTGACATCTGGGGCTGCAGGGTCGTGGAGTTCTTCAGCAACCAGTTCTANGCCTGGGCAACCTTTCAATGTCTGTTGGTAGGTTTTGCCAAAGTCATTGTTTGCGAAGAGACCAGCTACTGTGGCTCCCTCTCCGAATTCTTCAACGATGGCTTCGCACCAAATATTTGTTTCTGTGATGTAGTTCAGAATGTTTCCAACTGTCCAAGGGTAGTTGGCTGGGTCGCCCCAGAAAGGAAATCCTGAGAGGTTAAGTAATTGAGGGACGCAGGCGTCNTCTGTGATCGGTCTAATTGCGAAGTTATTAGGGGTACCAATAACTCCCACAAAGCCGAGAATGTTATCTGATTCGAGCATCTCTTCTACGTTTGCTACAGTTCGACCTGCTTCGTACGCATCGTCTTTGGCTATGAGAACTAAGTCTTTGCCATCAATTGGGTTTGTTGCATTGACATAGTCAAAGTAGTACTGCATCCCAGTGGCGATTGTTCCGAAAGCGGCTAGTTGACCTGATTGAGGCAATGAGGTTCCAAGTCTTATCTCAGTATCAGTGACTCCCTCTGATGGGTCCCAGTCGTCAGGGCAGGCATCTAGATCTAGCACTGTTCCCTCAGCGATTGAAACTTGGCCTCCAGTCTGCTCACCTGCAGCGTCATCGCTGTCATCTCCGCATGCCGTTGCAAATAAGGCAAGGATGCTGAGAAGAGACAGTATTTTAATCATTGAATTTTTCATAGGTACCCCTTAATTTGTTATGAAACATACCTTTTTTTGATTGGTTGCGCAACCCAAACTGGTCTTATCTGTAGCTGGGATTTTGAATGCGTATGTATTTTGATTTTGCTTTTTTTAGGGCAGTAGCTATTCCTCCGGGCATAAAAAGGGTGAGCAATATTAGCATGATGCCCAAAATGAGTGATCCCGTAGGTCCTTGAAGCCATCTCTCTGGAACGAAGGCTATGGACTGAGTTGAAGATGCCCAGTCTGGTACTAGCGCGTATATTAATCCGCCAATAACTGCGCCTTCGAGAGTTCCGACTCCTCCAACGACTAATCCAACAATGAGATAGATAGCTACTAAAGAACTGAAGTCGTCCGGTGAGGCTATTCCAACTTCAGCAACATAGATGACTCCCCCGATTCCTCCTAATGCGGAAGCAATGCCGAAAGAAATGGTTTTGGTGATGGCTAGGTTGATTCCTGACACGGCAGCGCTTGTTTCGTTATCGCGTATTGCTCGCATCGCTCGACCTTGGCGGCTTTTGATGAGGTTCGATACTAACCAGAAGCAGATTCCTGCCACGATGGCGAAAAGGATATATTTCCATAACCGTGATTCTTCTCTGTTAGATAGTGGCCCGTCTCCAAAGAAAGATCCGAGGAGTGGAATGGTTTGTAGTGCTTGAGCTATTTCATCGAGCGGAAGCCACGACGGCGGCTTGAATTTGTATCCGGTTAATTTCCCGTTTGCCCCGCCGGTGTATTTGTAAAGGCTGTCAAGTTTTACAATCGTGGGGAAAATAGCGGCAAGTCCGAACGTTAGTAGAGCGAGATACAAGCCTTTGATTCGTAATGCTGGCAGTCCGAATAGCATGCCTACAAGAAAACAACTTGGGATGACGATAAGTAGCGTGAGTAGAAATGGCCATGAATAGTCAGCAACCAGCCAAGCTGATATGTATGCACCCATGCCGAAAAAGAAGCTTTGTCCTAGGGCAATTTGGCCTGTGTACCCAATAACTACTTGGAGACCTAAGATGGCTACTCCATATGCAATGGCTTTGTTTAGACGAATTAATGAAAGATTATATTTGTTTGACCCAATGNTTATCGACCCGACGTCTACGAAGGCGAAACCTATCAGGAGAAATATGGCGATGATCAATGCCCAAACCCCGATTCGGTAATTCCGATGCTGTGTTGTACCTCTTATGAAGGTGACGTTTGATGCCATGTATTAAACCCTCTCAACAGCTTTCGTTCCAAGGAAACCGGATGGTCGGAAGGTGAGGACTATGAGAAGAACAACAACGGTTGCGGTTAATGTCATTTCATTTGGGATGAAGGGAATATATTGCACTAAGACACTCTGGATAAACCCGATAGTTAGACCTCCTAGAAGGGCGCCCCATAAACTGTCGAGCCCTCCTAGTGCTGCTGCTGTTATGGAAAAGATTAGTGCTCGTAACATGATTGATGGCTCTATTTGGAGTACTGGATTAGCTGCATAGATGGATGCGCCGAAAGTTCCAGCGGCGGCAGCAAGTGCCCATCCGAATTGTAAAGTTGAGCCAACTTTAATCCCGCATAATCTACTTGATTCTAGGTTTGATGACACGGCTCTAAAAGCGAGTCCTATTTTTGTGCGGTTGAGAAGTGTGTGAAGTAATAGAACGACTGAAATGCAACTTCCGAAGGCGAAGATTGAATACCAACTAAGTCGGGCGTTTCCGATTGTTAGTGCGCTTCCATGTGGGAAAAGTTGAGGGAATAANAACGGGTCGTAACGCCAGGCGATTGCTGCTGCTGCGTTTAGAACTAGGAAAAGTCCCAACGTTATTATCACCAGCGGTAAATGGTCGGCAGGATCAAAGCGACGTATGAAGGTCCTTTCTAAGCCAGCAGCGAGAATGCCGGAAATTAGCATTCCGATAANCACTGCCANCCACATAGGTAAGCCCCAATTCCATAGTTGAAGGACGATAAAAGCACCCAACATTGCTTGCTCTCCTTGAGCAAAATTTATCAGTGTCGTTGCCTTAAAGATTAGGACTAANGCAACTGCTATCAATGCGTAAGCGGATCCATTAGTTAAACCATCGAAGAGTCGTTGAAGAAAAAGGTCCATATCAGCCGCCTAAATACGCTCGTTTGATCGCTTCGTCATTTATTAGGCTGTCGGCTTTTCCTTCTGCAACAATTTCACCAGCTTCAAGTACNTATCCCCTGTCAGCCATTCCAAGAGCTATTTGAGCATTTTGNTCTACGATCAGCATTGTTGTTCCATGGTCNTTATTCATGGCGAGGAACNGATCAAAGAGCGCTTCAACAATTTGAGGTGCTAGACCTAAAGAGGGTTCATCTAGCAGAAGTAATTTAGGTTTTGACATGAGCGCGCGAGAAACTGCCAGCATCTGCTGTTCTCCTCCTGAGAGCGAACCNGCAGATTGGGTTCGTCGNTCGAATAAAACAGGGTATGTGTCATAGCAACTTTGAATGTCGTTCTCTACATCATTATCAGAACGGATGAAAGCACCGACCCTTAGGTTTTCTTCAACAGTTAGTTCGGGGAACGTTCCTCTTCCCTGAGGTACGTGAGCGACACCTTTCCTAACTATGTCATCAGGTTCTGACCGNCTGATGTCCTCTTCAGCGAATGTTATCGTTCCAGTCGTTTCTACCATGCCTGATAGGGCACGTATCGTAGTTGTTTTACCGGCACCGTTGGCTCCAAGGATGACAACCATTTCGTTTACGTACACGTCNAAATTAACTCCGTGAAGGACTTCTATTTGACCGTATGCGGCTTTTAGATTGCTNGCTTTGAGAAGAACGTCAGTCATGTGATACNCCCAAATATGCGTTTATCACTGCAGTGTTTTGCTGGATTTCGTGNGGAGCACCTTCAGCTATTTTTGAGCCGAAGTCAAGAACCACCACTCGNTCCGATATGCCCATCACCATACCCATATGATGTTCAACAAGAAGAATTGTTAGTTCGTATTCATCCCTAATCGTTTTAATGAGATGAGAAAGTTCATTCACTTCGGAATGATTAAGTCCGGTTGCCGGTTCGTCTAAAAGCAGTAGCTTNGGTTCGTTTATGAGAGCGCGTGCTAATTCAATTCTTTTCATTGTGCCGAATGGCAGCCCCTCACATGGCTGATCTGCGAATTGGATGAGGTCAAGATTATTGAGGATTGTGTATGCGCGTTCTTGAAGTTCCTGTTCTTCTTTCGTTAAACCTATTCGGAGCATTGACGAAAAGAAGTTTTGTTTTCCCTTCACATGTGCCCCTGTCAGAACATTCTCTAGAACAGTCATCTTTGGCCATAGAGCTAAATTTTGGAATGTTCTGGAAATTCCCATTTGCGCTATCTGATATGGAGCCTTTGAGAGAAGGTTTGTATTCTGGAAATGAACTGATCCTGCGGTTGGGTCATAAATTCTACTGATGACATTGAAAAGCGTCGTTTTGCCAGCTCCATTGGGCCCGATGAGACCACAGATTTCATTTTGATTGACTACAAAACTAAGTTTGTGCAGAGCTGTGACGCCACCGAACTGCATGGTTAGATCTTTTACTTTGAGTAAGCTTTCATTCATGCTTTTTGAGGAATCCCAATCCTTTTGTATTCGGTGCATAATAGCAGCCGGCCACAGGTGTGCCTGCCTGATAACAGGTTATTAACTTACCTTTGAGCAATAGAGTTCTTAAAGAGGACGTTAGGGCTCTGGAGTGTCTTCTGTAAAGAGTTGTGAGAGATTTTCGAGGGCTGATCGTTGATTATCATTCAATTCTCTCGGAACTGTGATGTTAATTGTGACAAGGAGATCTCCATTTGATTCTCCGTCTGAAATTCCAGCACCTTTAACTCTAAAGACACTACCGGTTTGTGTTCCTGCTGGTAAACGAAGTTTTATGGAGCCTTCTGGGTAAGCAGCGACTTCGATATCTGTTCCAAGTGCAGCGTCTATAAACGAAACTGGCATATCAACCATTAGGTTAGTTCCGTCTCTCACGAATAGGTCATGTGATGAGACACGTATGATCACGATCAGGTCACCATTTGGGCCTCCGTGTGCGCCGGGTCCTCCTTTGCCTTTCAAACGAAGACGGGTTCCGTCCTCCACACCGGCGGGTATGCGGATCTTTACTGCGTTTGAATTCCCTGATTGCGTTCCTGCGGTGATTGATGTTTCAATTCCTGTGACAGCTTCATCAAAATTGAGGTTGAGTTGTACCTCATGGCTTCTCCCCCGTTGAGGGCGTTGGTTTCCNGGTTGATTGAAACCTCCTCCTGCAAACATACTGTTAATGAGGTCTGAGATGTCACCTGTCTGGCCGGCGAAGTTAGAAGAGAATCCCCCCATTCCGGGACCCATTCGTCGCGCTTCATCATATTTTGCTCGAGTTTTNGGATCACCGATGACGTCATATGCNGCAGACACATCTTTGAAGCGTTCTTCTGCTTTAATATCGCCAGGGTTTTGATCTGGGTGAAGGTCCCGAGCTAGCTTCCGATAGGATTTTTGTATCTGNTTTTCGTTGGCATCTGGGGAAACGCCAAGCACTTGATAAAAGTCTTTCTCAAACCATTCCCTCTTAACGTCCATATCATTCCCCCTTCCTGACGCGTAAAAGNTTTAGCTGGGACCTATTGTGCGAACCATTGCAGGTCTAATGGTTCGACCTTTCCATAAATAACCAGATCTCATGATTTCATCTACNGTTGTGATTTCCAATTCATCTGTTGTTTCATGAAGAACTGCTTCGTGCCGCTCTGGGTCAAATTCAACTCCGGAGTGCGCAACGACNTCTAGGCCTTCAGCTTCTAGAGTTTCNATAAGAGAATTTCGGATGGGAATAACATCGTCAAGGCCTTGTTGTATCCCTGCGTCACAAGCGTCAAG
The DNA here is from genome assembly GCA_002713485.1 of Acidimicrobiaceae bacterium. Classification (GTDB taxonomy): domain Bacteria; phylum Actinomycetota; class Acidimicrobiia; order Acidimicrobiales; family UBA8592; genus UBA8592. The sequence goes on along the minus strand of PAWI01000003.1, from coordinate 8,923 downwards.
TACTGGCAATAATTTAGCTGCTAACGCACTACCGGCTTGTTCAACGAGTTCNGCCTGCCTTTTGGCGTTTTGTCGGCGGAAATTATCAAATTCGGCCTTAATGCGTTGAAGGTCGGCAATAAGGGACACATTTTGTTCTTGAATAGGATCTAGCTCAGTTGTTTCTTCTTGTGGTTCTGTATCAACTGGATCGTCACTGAGCGTTTCGTGTTCAATTGTTTCTGGTTCTGAATCTACTTCTGATTCATCGGGAGGTGTTGCCTGGTCGGCCATCCTTATTCATCCTCATCGATGATTTCAGCGTCAATAATGTCTTCTGTCTCTTCATCCTGAGATTCAGCTTCTTGTGCTGCTGTTTCATAAAGACGCTGTGCGAAGCCTTGACTAGCTATTGTTAGATCTTCCATAGCGGTTTTTACAGATTCGATGTCGAGTTCTGTAGCTTCAAGCGATGATTTTAGAGTTGCAATTTTCTCTTCAATATCTGTTTTTTCATCTTCGCCTAGTTTTTCTGCATTATCACGTATCATTTTTTCAGTTTGATAGACCATAGAGTCAGCTGTGTTCCGTGTCTCTGCTTCTTCTTTTCTCTCACGGTCTTCGTTTGCGTGGGCCTCTGCATCAGCGATCATTTGATCTATCTTGTCTTTATCGAGTGAAGACTGTCCGGTAATTGTAATTGATTGTTCTTTACCAGTTGCTCTATCTTTCGCTGATACATGGACGATTCCATTTGCATCAATATCAAAGGTCACTTCAATTTGTGGCACGCCACGGGGAGCGGGCGGAATATCAACTAGTTGGAATTTCCCAAGTGTTTTATTGAATTGTGACATTTCACGTTCACCTTGAAGAACGTGTATTTCTACGGAAGGTTGGTTGTCTTCAGCTGTGGTATAAACCTCTGTTCTTCTCGTAGGAATAGTGGTGTTACGTTCAATCATTTTTGTCATAACTCCACCTTTTGTTTCTATACCTAGTGAAAGCGGAGTCACGTCCAGTAGGAGGATGTCTTTGACTTCCCCTCTGAGGACTCCGGCTTGGACTGCCGCACCTACAGCAACCACTTCGTCAGGGTTGACGCTTTTGTTTGGTTCCTTGCCTGTCATGGTTTGAACGAGGTCAGTTACTGCTGGCATACGTGTTGATCCCCCAACCATAATCACGTGCTCAATTTCGCTCATGGAAAGACCGGCGTCTTTTATTGCTTGTTCGAATGGTTTTCTACATCTCTCAAGTAAATCTGATGTTAGTTCTTGAAATTTTGAACGTGACAATGCGTAATCCATGTGGAGTGGTCCTGCATCTGTGGCTGTTACGAATGGAAGATTGACTTGTGTGCTTTGGCTTGACGAGAGCTCAATTTTCGCTTTCTCAGCTGCTTCTTTAAGCCGTTGCATTGCCATGTTGTCTTTTGATAAGTCAACGCCATGATCATTTGTGAATGATTCTACGAGCCAGGTGATTACTCTCTCATCCCAGTCATCGCCACCTAAGCTTGTATCACCGCTTGTTGATTTCACTTCGAAGACACCATCTCCGATTTCTAGAACGGAGACGTCAAAAGTTCCTCCACCGAGGTCAAAGACGAGGATGGTTTGGTCTTCGTCACCCTTTTCAAGCCCATATGCTAAAGCTGCTGCTGTGGGTTCATTGATTATTCTGAGGACTTCTAACCCAGCTACTTTTCCTGCTTCTTGTGTGGCCGTACGTTGTGCGTCATCAAAATAGGCGGGAACGGTGATTACTGCTTCTGTTACTGTGTCACCGAGGTATGCTTCAGCGTCTCTTTTGAGCTTCATCAGTGTTCGAGCAGAAACTTCTTGAGCGTTGTAACCTTTTCCGTCAATGTCTATTGACCAGTTTGTTCCCATTTCGCGTTTGACAGATCGAATAGTTCGGTCAGGGTTCGTTATCGCTTGTCGTTTGGCTACTTCGCCTACAAGAACCTCTCCATCTTTGGCAAAAGCAACGACAGAAGGTGTGGTTCGACTTCCTTCGGCGTTAGCTATGACGGTGGGTTCGCCGCCTTCAAGGACGGCTACTACTGAGTTTGTGGTTCCTAAATCGATTCCGACGGCCTTCGCCATTGTCTTCTCCTATTCAGCGCTGAGCGCAGTTAAGCGTTATAGGTAGTAGAACAAGTTTTTTTATGTCTTTATTCCCAAAAGTAGAAGATTAATTACAAAGTCGTATGGCAATGAAAAAGCGGGAGCTACCCGCCATTAAGGGTAGCTCCCGCTAAACAACCCTTTGTTCTCTAGAGAGGGGGGAACCTATTTAAGAACAAAGAGGAGGATCTATTACGATTGGGCCTCCATTTGGTATCCAGCACTTCCATGCTCGCTGACATCCAGTCCAGCGATTTCTTCTTCTGGAGAAACACGGAGACCTGTTGTCTTTTTAATNATAGTGAAGGCAATTCCTGCAGTGACAGCAGTCCATGCGATGATGATAACGACCATGACAGCTTGGACGCTTAGTTGATCAAGTCCACCTCCGTAGAAGAGTCCTGCATCATCTCGACCTAGGAATGCATCGTCGTATCGGGAGAAGAGTCCGATAGCTAGGACTCCCCAAATACCGCATGTTCCGTGAACGGATACGGCTCCGACTGGGTCATCGATGCCTTTCTTTTCGATGTAGAGAACAGAGTAAACGACGAGCGCACCTGCGACTGCACCTGTTATGAGCGATCCAAATGTGTTGAAGGCTCCACAACCTGCGGTGATGCCAACAAGTCCACCAAGAACACCGTTTCCGACCATACCCACATCAGGTTTCCCTGTTTTAGCCATAACTACNGCGGCTGATACTGCTCCACCTGCTGCTGCNGCTATGAGTGTGTTCACAGCTACTGACATGACGTATCCNTCTGCGGCAAGTTCAGAACCGGGGTTGAAGCCGAACCATCCGAGCCAAAGGATGAATACACCAATGACGGTGAAGACGATGTTGTGTCCTGGGATAGCTCGTGGCTTTCCTTCTTCATCNTATTTACCGATTCGAGGTCCAAGNGCTTTGGCGCCCATGAATGCTGCTACTCCACCAGTAAGGTGAACGATTCCGGATCCNGCAAAGTCAGAGTAACTGGTTGCGTCTCCCCAGTTGATGTACTCAGCTATAAGTCCGCCACCCCATGTCCAGTGAACAACAACTGGGTAAATGAATGCGGTCATGAGAGCTGCGAAAACTAGATAGGCAGAGAATTTTGTTCGTCCGGCCATAGCTCCTGAAGCGATCGTGACTGCTGTTGCAGCGAATACGACTTGGAAGAAGAAATCTGTCGCTGGGGACAAACCTTCGGATATTTCAAATAGGGAAGATCCGGAGAGGAAATAAGAATTTCCACCGATGAACCATCCGCCGCCACTTCCGTAAGCGAAAGCGTAACCTACTGCGTAGAAACAAAGAACACCGATACACATATCNGCAATGTTCTTTGCCATNATGTTGGCTACGTTTTTGCTTCGGGTNAGACCTGCTTCGACTAAGGCGAAGCCAGCTTGCATAAAGAATACAAGAATACCGGCGATAAATACCCAAAGGTTGTCCATGACAGCCTGCAGATATACCGCTGGATCTGCTGCATCGTCGGCTAAAGCCGGACTAGCAGCAAGAATAAGACTGGAACCGGCAACACCTGCTCCAAGTAATAATTTGCGTTTCACAATTCCTCCATTGTTAGGTTGATTAGACACAAAATTATCTAGTGAATATTTCAGAGGTGTTTCAANAATGTTAACAAAGTTGCTAGACNCCTATTTTGATGTGACATATGTCATGTAATGCGAGATTTAACACTGTAGAAGTCCTATTAATGCCTCTTGAGCGTCTATCTTTGAAACAGGGATATGGAAGCACAGGAAAAGACAAAACGGTTCAAGCCGCAAGACTNNGTCATTGGTCTAGGTATTGCAGTGGCTATCTTTACCGCTCTTTCTGGTGTTGCTGCGGCCATATTTGACCAAAAGGGTGATAGCCCCATTCACCGTGAAGTCTTTGGCAATATCCCTACAGCTGCCAAAGTAGCTTTCTACTCAATTATTCCTGCTTTGATCATTTACGGGGCATGGAACTTTTCGCTTCGTGTTAAGAATTGGACGAGAGGTCAACCCGATAACAGGTCTACAACGAAAAAGAATGTGCACCGTAGAGCTAAGGATCTTCGCGCCGGTCTATATATGAAAACCCTCATGCGCGATCCTGCTGCCGGGCTGATGCATTCACTTATGTATTTCCCATTCATCATCCTTTTGGGAGTAACAACAACTCTTGAGATTGATCACCAATTACCATCAGAACTTAAGTTCCTCCACGGCGGTGTATATAAAGGGTACTCACTCGTTGGTGATGTAGCCGGCGTTCTTTTCCTTATTGGAGTGGGATGGGCTCTACTTAGAAGGTACGGGCCACGGCAGTTCCGACCTTACAGGATCAGGATTAAATCCCGAGGAGATCATGCAATAGGTCTGGGTCTTCTTTTTGGTATGGGCGTAACGGGATTTATCGCCGAGGGTTTCAGAATCGCATTAGAAAATGAACCTGCATATGAAAAATGGTCAATTGTCGGCTACCCGCTTGCGAAACTTTTTGATGGTGCTGGGAACCTNAGCGGATGGCATCAAATNTGGTGGTACGCNCACGTAATTTTCTTTATTGGATTNCTCGTCTTCCTCCCTATCACGATGCTACGGCATATCTTCACTTCACCNCTCAACATGTATCTCAAGGATCGTGATAGACCAAAAGGGGCAATGAAACCGCTTCCGAACCTTATGGAAACCGAACTTGAAACGTTCGGTGCATCGGTCATAGAAGATTTCACGTGGAAACAGTTACTCGACACGGATGCCTGCACTATGTGCGGACGTTGNACCTCAGTCTGTCCTGCACATGCCACCGGCAAGCCTCTTGANCCNAGAGAAATTGTTCTCAAAACNGGGGAAGTTATGGCAGCGACAGGTGACCCTGTAACAACTCCCCCACTAGGTGTTGATGCAGAAATCACTGTTCCCGCTAATTGGATGTTTGACCGAGTTACAAACGATGAGCTTTGGGCTTGTACTAGTTGCAAGGCTTGCGATGAAATCTGCCCTGTCAATATTGAAATATTGGACAAAATCCTTGATATGAGACGATACAAGTCTCTTATGGAATCTGATTTCCCAGCGGAACTCGGAAATGCGTACCGTGCGATGGAAAACTCTGGTAATCCGTGGTCAATTTCACAGACTGAGCGTGCTGACTGGATAGGTGATATTGAGGGAATTGAAGTCATCGCTGGAGGAGATCCATTCGAATCAGAGTGGCTGTACTGGGTTGGTTGCGCTGGTAGCTTTGACGACAANAATAAAAANGTTAGTCAAGCCATGGCTAAACTTCTCCAACGTGCTGACATTGACGTGAGTATCTTAGGACCAGCAGAAAACTGCACTGGAGATCCNGCGCGCAGATCAGGTAATGAATATATTTTCCAAATGTTAGCTATGCAGAACATTGAAACGCTCAATGGTATGGGAGTNAAGAAGATCATTACCCAATGCCCTCATTGCTTCAATACACTCAAAAACGAATACCCTCAACTTGGAGGGCATTACGANGTTATTCACCATACACAACTNCTTGAAGAACTGATTGAGAGCGGTGAGTTGGATATGTCTAACGCTTCACTTGAAGANCGGATCGTCTACCACGACAGCTGCTATCTCGGNCGGCACAACGACATTTATATGTCCCCTAGGAAAGTCATCGGTAGCCTTCAAGGCGTTGATATTGTCGAAGCGCCACGTAATGGGACTCAGGGAATGTGTTGTGGAGCCGGCGGAGCTCGCATGTGGATGGAAGAAGATATTGGCCCGAANGTCAATGATGTTCGAGCAAAAGAGCTAGTAGAAACTGGGGCTAGCCGAATCGCTACAGCCTGCCCGTTCTGCTACATAATGATGGATGATGGTGTGAAAGCAGCAGGTAAAGAAGAAGATGAAGTGCGTGTAGCTGACCTCGCTATCCATCTCGTCGAAGCCCTCGAGGCTGGTGAACAACAAATCGAAGAAGAGCGTATTGAAGAAATTCAAACGCCTAATGTTGAAACGCCTGAGCCTGTTTCCGCAGATATTATTTCNGCACCTATTCCGATTGGAGAACCNANTCCNATTGGGGCGGTGCAACGTGTTACAACCCAAAATATAGGCGTTGGGGTCCTTCCGGCACCAGCGGAAACACTTGTTGAAGCAGAAGAGACAATAATTGATGATGATGCTCCTATCACTGCAGATAACCTNTCAATGATTAGAGGGATGGACCCTTATACGATCCAACGTTTGAAAGAAAAAGGAATTATTAGNTATTCACAGATCGTNNGNCTTAAACCTAATGACNTTTCAGCTATTGAGGAAGAATTTGANATCCCTGGTTGNTTCAATCGCTTCAGTTGGCAGTATCAAGCTCAGCAACTTATAGACGAAGAAGAAGAATCCACTTAAATAGCTTTGGTNCGCTTTTTGTANGCTTTGACAGCTGTNATCAGAATAACNGCGNNAAGAACAACTNCTACTGCTATCAGTGGTGCNTCTTGNACCCAGCGAACAGTGTCATCTCCATAATATGAGAAGAGAAAAGTTGCCGGAATTAGGCCAAGAATTGTTCCGATNANGAATTCTCTCCACCTAACTTTAGAAATTCCGAGAAACCAGTCGGCAGCAGGGGCATNCCCTGTCACAAGCCGTAACGCAATTGTTGATAAAAGAGCGTGATCCACGAATCGTTTTTCCCAACCAATGAATCGTTGCGGTAAGCGACGTCGTACCCAGTCTTGAGCAAGCCAGCGCGAGATACTAAACCCTAAACTGCTAGCTATTATTCCACCAAGCATGCTGTATGCGAATACTTCCCACCAGTCCCAAACGAACGTCGCTGGNATTATCAGAGCNGCTCCGGGAAGGCTCANCGGCTGAGCTGCCACAAAGGCTAGAACATATAAAACTGGTCCAAAGAGTCCTGAATCATTGAAGAAGCTTTCTATTCGTTCACGATCATGAAGAAAATCAAATACACCAAAGATGAAAAGGAGTACGAAAACTGCCAAAAGCAGAACAGGNACTAACCGTTTGAGGNCCCGTTTACTCTGAGACGTCAAAATTTTCCCAATACCTGCTTGGTCGCGGACCTTCCTGGTTTTGATACTTTGAACCAAGCACTCCAGATCCATAAGGGTTCTCAGCTGCCGTTGTCATCTGCTGGAAACTAATCTGGCCAATTTTCATTCCGGCNTACAAAGTAATGGGCAGGTTNGCGACATTGGAGAGTTCAAGCGTTAATTGTCCGTCCCATCCAGCATCAACGAAACCTGCNGTGGAATGAATGAGTAGCCCAAGCCTTCCTAAACTGCTTTTCCCCTCAAGNCGAGCCACAAGATCTTCGGGAACAACNACTCGTTCTAACGTGCTACCCAAGACGAACTCGCCAGGGTGGAGAATAAAAGCATCCCCATCTTTAATTTCAACTAATTCAGTNAGGTCCTCAAGATTTTCNTTAACGTCGATGAGTCCCATTGAATGATTCTTAAAGACTCGGAATTGGGAATGTATTCTCAAGTCTACTGAACTTGGTTGTATCGCANTTTTGCCAAGAGGTTCAATAATAATTCGGCCGGATTCAAGATTTTCTTTGATGGTTTTATCAGAAAGGATCACGTTGAGAGATTAGTAGCATTAGTGAGNGGAAGTGAATTCACGGAAAAGAATAGCGACACGTCGTAACTTCTCTTTCGTGACAGCAAGAAGTATCGTATGGGCGTGCAAGTAGATCATTTAACCCACCACGCCGAAAATATGGGAGACCGTATCGCTGTTATCGACGACAGAGAAAACGAAAATACCAGAAAANTTTCCTACACTGCATTTAACGACAAGGTGAATGCCTTAGCCAATGGGTTCCTATCGATCGGTAGTAGGGAAGGCAGTCATATCGCATGGTGGGGAAANAATAGTCTTGAAATATTGACGGCCATCCATGCAATTCGAAAATCAGGTGCAGTTTCAATACCAATTCCTTATAAATCCACAAGTGAGGAAGCCCTATACCTTCTCCAGGTTGCAGATGTCGAAATCCTTATTATTGAAAATCAATACCTACCTATCCTGATACCCATACGTGATCAGTTGAAAAACCTAAAACACGTCATCTCTTTTGATGATGATCTCCAATATGAAATCAGTATTTCTATAGACGATGTTCTGGGTTCCTCATCTACGCCAGTCACTGAAGGAAATTATGCGTCAACGCAGCAAATGATTTTTACATCTGGAACAACGGGGAAACCTAAGGGGGCGATACGGAAAGTGGGAGGTGAAGCGAACCAATTTGGTCCACTGTTTAAATTGATTGGTTGGGATCGTATGGATCAACTCATCTATCTAACCACAGGGCCGCTGTATCATTCAGGGCCGTTAGGTTTCACATTACGTTCCCAATTAGTTGGGTCTACTGTCGTGACACAACATTCATTTGACGCAAAAGATTGGTTGCGTTTGGTTGATGAGCATCGTGTTACGTCAACATTTTCTGCTCCAACACCGATGCGCCGCATTACTGCGTTACCAGACGAAGTCAAAGCTCAGTTTGATGTTTCTTCTTTGGAGTGTTTCATTGCGAATGCTGCTCCTTGGACGATGAAATTGAAAAGAGCGTATTTGAAAGATTTCCGTGAAGATTCCCTTTGGGAGATTTATGGGTCAACTGAACTTTCAGTGTGCACTGTTCTCGCCCCTGAAGACCAACTACGAAAACCAGGGTCATGTGGCGTGCCAGCACCCGGCGTTTCAATCAAAATTTTTAATGATGATGGGGAAGAAATTAATGAACCAGACGTACCTGGAGAGTTGTATGCAAAGTCCGTTGCTGTCTTTGACACATATTACAA
>PAWI01000002.1 GCA_002713485.1 Acidimicrobiaceae bacterium | reverse complement strand
ATCCAAAAACATCATCAAGCCCAGGAATGTAGGCAGTCCCACCTGTACCAGTTGTAAGTGTAGCAGAAAAGTATTCTGTGTATTCCATTACACCATCACCATCACTGTCTGCGGCAGTCCATAAGGTAAACACGTTACCGTTCCAGCCGTCACCCCATGANTCAATCATATTGAGCGTNTAGCCATTAGTACCGCTGTTGTTCAAACATACAGTAACCATATCAGCTACAGAAATTGGAACACCACCGCCTGAAGCAACTACAGCTCCAGCTGCATCCAAAATCTCCCAGGAAATCTCAGATGCAAATGATCCACCTTCAAGGGTCACTACATACTCGTTGCCTTCACACTCAACTAAACAGTCATTTACTGGAAATGGACAAGCTGAGTTCGCCCATGTTCCGTCATCATCTGTACAATTGACTTCTGCGATATTCCATTCAGCTGGATCAAATGTTGCATTTGGAGCACGATTATCACAATTTCTATGAGCCCATGAATCTTCGTGATCCCAACAATTGGGATCATCTCCACACCCTTCCCCTTGGGTATCGGGATTTTCGTCAGCGTTACCATAAATATCAACAATGGCACCTTCGCAGTATAANTCAATAGCGTCATTACCATTTTGACTAGGAGAGCTGTCAACAATATAATTTATATTTGCCCAATGATCCCCAAAATAGGCTGCGTAAGCATCAGCATCTCGTATGACCCATAAATTTTCACCTGCCGCCATAGTTTGTGCGGGGAAGGTGTACTCCTGACCGTCTGTGCCTCCACCATTATTCGCAACACCAAAACCGTATATACTTAAATCATCTATATCGCCGATTGCATGAAACACAAGACCCTTACCTGATGCTCCACCAGTTGGCGTTGTAAGATCTAGAACACCAGAGATAACCAGTTGCGGCACTGCTGGTGTAGGGACAACAGTATAAGATAGAGTTAAAGAAGGATTAGCTGTCGTACCCGCTTCAGCCACAAGAGTCCCATTAGGATTAAATAGCCCATAAGAAACCTCAGAGTCCCAACTAGATACTGATGTCCAGGTGGTGGTGACTACATCTCCAACTTCAACATTAAATAAATATTCGTTCCAATTACCACCATTATCAGCAGTGGTAATGGTTAGACCTGCAGCCACAACTACACCATTTACGAGCAGATCAAGACTAGAGCCACCCCAACCATCACCAAATGAATCCTCCATATACAAGGTATAGGATTCAGTTCTAGACGTATTGGAAGAATTTGACATATTGTGTCTTTTTTCTGGTAGTATCTTAGGACGCTCTTGATTCTCACTTTTGGACTTCTGGACACTTTGGTTTGCCCATAATGAAGCGCCAAAAGTCAATATCATCAACATTGATATCGCTTTTCGCATGTAAACCTCCAAGGTTTTTTTATTTATTTGTACGAGTGTACGGAAGGTATGTGGACTGCACTAATGAGGAAGAGATAATAAAATAATCTTATCCAAGGCATCAATAATATAATTTAAAAATTAGCGAGATACAAATTTTTATAGAAAAATAATTATTGATGTACTTTTAGCTTTCTTAACAAAGATTTTAATTAACCTAATTACCAATCCAGCTAGGTGGTTCAGACGTAATGCCAAGAATTGGAAGCGTGACAAAATATAATAAAAGTACAATACATATTATCACCAATAGATTCAATCCAAAGCCCACTTTGGCCATTTGAGGAATTGACAAGTGTCCGCTAGAAAGCACACTCGCATTTGGCCCTGTTCCCGAAGGTAGCATAAAAGCACAAGAAGCAGCAAGAGTCGCGGGTATCATAAGTAAATAAGGATGAAAACCACCACCTTTAGCTAACCCTGCCAGGACCGGTAAAAATATGGCAGTAGACGCAGTGTTGGAATTTATTTCTGTAAGAAAGACCATTGATGCAACTATAATAATTATAATGAGAAGAGTCGGAATTCCCTCAAGATTAATAGATTTGGCAACCCAGGAAATAAGTCCAGAGGATTTAAAAGAAGAGGCTATAGCTAGACCACCTCCAATCATTGCGGATATGCCCCATGGAATTTGTTTGGCATCTTCCCATTCAAGTAGTTTGATTTCTTGCCCATGCTCATTTTTGCGACCACTTGGTATGAGAAAAAGGATAAGTGACGCTAGAAAAGCAACAGTAGANTCCTTGGTAAATGATTGAACACCAAGAGCTGCAGACCATGAATTACGAAAAATAAATCCCATNGCATAAAAGAAAATTATAATGGCNACTCTTTTTTCAGCTATNGACATGGATCCTAAATCATTGTATTCCTTGTCAATGATTTCTGAGGAACCCTCTAAATCACCACCTACCTTGAAATATTTGACAAGATAGATCCATGAAANGGGCAAAAAGAAAATAACAAAAGGAATACCTACTTTNAGCCAGTCAGAAAAAACCAATNCTGGTGCATCAGGAAACATTTCTTCGACAGTGCTNACAAAAAGCAGGTTNGGAGGCGTACCAATCAAGGTCCCGGTTCCTCCTATGCTTGCTGAATAGGCAATACAGAGCATCAAGGCTGGAGCAAATCTTGATATATCTGCGCCCATAGCTTTTTCACGATGCAGTATAGCCATACCAATTGGAAGCATCATCAAGGTTGTAGAGTTATTAGATGTCCACATTGACAAAACACCAGTAGCAATCATAAAACTAAGCATGATTTTTCTTCGACTAGTCCCCACTGCCTTTATCGTTGACAATGCAATTCGCTTATGAAGATTATTTGTCTCAATAGCTTTTGCAACAAAAAATGCACCTAAAATCAATAGAACGATGTGGTGGCCATAACTGCTCGCTATCTGCTTTGAATCNAGAACACCAAGAAGCGGAAATAGTGCTACAGGAATAAAAGATGTTGCAAAAATAGAGACAGCTTCAGTTACCCAAAATACTGCCATCAACATGGACACAGCNGCTGCACGCATAGCCANAGGATTCATCCCCTCAGGTTCAGGAATGATCATCAGTACAATGAAAAGGGTCAAACCTAATACTATACCTATCCTCTGTCTTCGCTCCATAAAGTTTTACTCTCCAAATAAGTAATTACAAGCTNCTGGNGCAATCGCATAATTATCGTGCCCAACATTCGGAACAACAATNATCTCCCAATTGAAAGCAGAGCTAAGTTCTNTTGCTTTCTTNCCNGCAGTTTCGAANAAGAGTTTTCCTCTAGATAGACAGTTTGGGCCCTGTTTTCTTGCAAGCAATCCATTNCTAAGGGGCTTGGTCCTTGGGCCAAGGTCCTCAGACCCAAGAACAATTGCCATATTTTTTTTCAGCCANAATTTTAAATGCTTTTTGTTTACNGGCGAATTTTTTAATCCAAAAGGGTAGTTTACACTCCAGTCCGGAANAGTCACAAAGGCTGGGTTTGCAGCAGCTGCTTTAATAATGGGAGCATCAGGCTTGAACANGAGATACCNATGGACAAATCCNCCTCCTGCGGAATGACCAAACATATAGAACTTAGTTGTTTTGAAACCATAACGATTTTTAAAATCATAAAAAATGGGTTCTATGGAACTGAAAAGCCACTTATCCTCTTCAATCTTTTCACCATCTTCAAGTAAAAAACCGCCTGCATTATATGAATATTCATCAGGGAAATATTTTTTTTTGGCTCCAACNGTCAAAACTGAAAAGTTTTTCTTTTTTGCAAGATCAAGCCATGATGCATGAAAACGTTGTGCGTCCCTAGATGCACCAGGGATTACNATTAGTATAGGAGTATCTACCGTAGCATTTGGGGGTATGTAACTGATAATATCAAGAGGAGGCCCATTCCAGTCTGTGAAAGTATAACCCCAGGGTGGGCCTATTTGATCAATNNAACCCTTGGCAAATAAATTGATACAGGCAATAATACCAATACAAAATAACTTTTTAGTAAGGATCATTCTGAACCCGATCATAGATGCCATCATTCTGTGGGCAGTTTGGGTTTGAACTTTTTTCNTTGTCTGGATACANCAANCTCCTNGGAACACCGATGCCACCNCTCACTCCTCCACACTCAGTACTATTTCCATCAGAATCAACATATGTTGGATATCCCGTTCTCCTCCAATCACTCCAAGATTGCATATTTAAAAATAACGCCTTGTATTTCTCATTCATTATTGCGGCAAAAAGATCAGTGCCATTTAAATTTTGATATCGAGGTATTNANGCATTGGAAAATCCTCGACTNCTCCATAACTGTTCAATACCTTCAAGTGTTTCATTGAGTTTAGATAATGCCTGNGTCTCATTTCCAAGAGCAAAATTACATTCTGCAAGAATAAAACTATTTTCATACCAGCTAATAAACTCTGGCTCCCANGACATTCCNTAGTGCCCAGTTATGTTTAACATGGATGCATTTTGGACGGAGTCNCCGGGACTTACTCCAACNATATCGGAGGTACCGTTNGCAAGAAAGTATATCCCCAAACGGCTGTCATTATCCCGTCTTAGCATGTCNGTTAGCAGTTTTCCTGCACCCATGTAATCTGTGTTCGAGAGAATGAACTGAAACCATACGCTCCTCTCAGCAATGGCTGCACTGTGTAGTGGCGCCCAGTCTCCCTCGCCAGATTGATCTGTTATCCCCATTTGTGCCTCATCAAGAGCTAGCTGGTAGTATGAATTATCAACCTCACTCCAGTTCAAATAGATACGGCTTTTTAGAGTATGCGCAGCAGCGATCCACTTATCTACATTAGATCCAAAAGTGAAATCATAATCANTCGGTAAGGNAAATACCTGTCCCAATTCAAGATTACTAATAGCCTCATCAATTAGGGTCAATACGGCCTCATGCACCTCTCTCTGTGTGTCAAATTTTGGCTCAGCGAATTCTGGATTAGCAGCTTGTGAATATGGTATGTCACCCCATAGATCTGCTGCGGTTGAGATAACTAGGGCCTCCCACATTTGAGATATACCAAGAAGAACAAATTTTTCTTGGTTTCTTGCAGTTTCTTGAGTTGTTTTTAAATCCACAAGCCCACCAGTACTATAGACTGCAGTCCATCGACCATTTGTATTTATATCGATTGGCTCACAATTATAGTCCCTGTAGTAATCAGTCTGGAGGCCTGACATTTGTTGCATTACCATTGACACTGCCCTATTCAGGTATCCTTCCATTACTCCATAGATTGTTACCTGAGAACCAACCAGCAAAGCCTCTGGAGACACAACCGATACATCGTCAACCTTGTTAGGATTTTGATCTAACAAAGGACCAGATAAAAAGTCTTCACATCCAAAAAAAAGAAGAGAAAAAGATAATGATATCAGAAGTAGATATTTCATAAGGTTTACCAATTGAATTGTATGGCCATATTTGCNCGCCAGGTCTGAGGTTGATTAAAATAGTCCTCTCCAGATATTCTATCTTGATACATGTTTGTTTCAGGATCCCAACCACTATAATTGGTCCATGTTTTCAAATCCTGAGCACTCAGTCTAATGGTCATGTTTGGATTGCCAAGATAACCAACACTTATTTTTCCAAAATCATAACTAAGGGCTATCTCACGAAGCTTTACATAGCTGGCATCTTCAATATTATTTATGACATCAGTATTCCTTCCCATATAATTTTCATAAAGATTTTGGGAAAAAACGATTGTACTATCTTGACCTGGACCTATTGCACTGTGACCGTGATTTAATAATTCTTGAAACGTACCCTTTCCCCAATTTGTGGTNACACCTTCCTCATAGCCAAACCAATCAGGATTATCAAAATCAGGGTGATATCTTTTATCAGTGTCTGAATGCGTTCCCCACTCATATAATGCATTCTTGGTGTAGTTTGCAATGTGCCCGCCCATACTGATATCTAACAGGCAACTCAATTTTATTTTTTTCCCGATTGTGAATTCGTTATAAAAACTGCCAGTCCAATCAGGATTTGGAGCATATCCTGACCAGATTTTTTCGTTATACATTATTGGAAGTCCATTTTTTGCAATATATACATCATTCTTGCTCCAACTAAACCCCGATAAGGTATCTATATTTACATCTGCAGTATTGATATCCAGATCATGATCAACTTCCATGCCGTAACCAAATCGTGCCCAAGACAAAACCTTAAATTCAGCGTATTCATGTCCAGGAGAGACCTCACTAAATTTTGCAATACCTCGGCTTGGCACCAGATTCTCATCCATCAGCTTTGCCATTTCTCCATCAACTCCATTCATCTCCAGGACTGTATTTCGGTTTGCAGCGTAGATGAGTTTAGAATTCCATTTTAATCGTTGTTGATTTAAAACTCTGTAATCTACAGTTAGTTCNAGGCCTCTATTTCTAATGGATGCTCCATTAGCTGTCATCTCATCAGCACCAGTAGATGGTATTACATCGATGTCGTAAATGATATCGTTACTGATTGCATTGTAGTGGGTCACTGATATGCCCAGAGAACCATCAAATATAGAAAGATCAGTGCCAAATTCGTATTCGTTCCTTCTTTCAGGTCTTATTCGGAAATTACTTACTTGATCATCTGAACGATAGCCTGTCACTCCATTATAGTTCANACCAAGAGATGCTTTCTCACCAACGGAAAATAAAGATGGNGATGTATATCCAGAAAAAATAGCATATACNTTAGGCTCTTCCCCTGCNTGACCATAGGCAAACCTCAATTTCCCAAAGTTTAAAGGCTTAGGNGAAAAAGATTTNGAAAATTCCCAAGCCGAACTAAACTTAAAAAAGTTATGCCTTCTGTCCGCTGGNCCAAAGGTAGATGATCCATCATTTCTGATNGCACTCGTTAAATATAATTGATCAAATAAATCCATTGTAGCTTGAACGTAAAATGATTCTAGATGTACAAGGCTAATGTATTGATCGGCACTAACTGAAGAATANTTTTCAATCTGATAATATTTAGCCAAAACCTGATCCTCTCCAGTAGTTTCAAAACGCTTGAGAGATCTGCTATTTAGATTATGCCCCATCATTAACTTGACTGGAATTTTATTTCTTTTTTGAAGATCAAGTGATAGCGTAAGATTAGAGTCCCACTCTTGNTCTTTTATATCTTCATGAATGTACCTGCCAATACCACCAATTCTATAAGTACCTGATGGCATGATATCATTTCTTTGGTCTAAAGAAAAATCAGTTCCCAAAACATAGTTCAGATCAAGCCAATCGTTAATATCATAACGTAGTTTAATATTACCATAAGCTCTTTCTACAGATTGTGTTTGTGATAATTCGTATAGAACCCAGTATGGGTTATTCCATTTATGATCTCCATCCATTGATTCAGGATATGGATCCGTTGAGCTTCTATGATACTGTGTNGATGTCTCAAGATAAGGTCTTAAATTAAAATCAGGTGGAGTACTCAATAACCCTTTTGCAAGTCCATCAGTACTATGGGCACGTATCACTTGATTACCGAAAACGTTTGCATATGACATGCTACCGGTAAGTGTAATTTTACTGGTAAGAAAATGACTACCCTTAATCCTGAAGGTTTTTCGCATGAAATCTGATGGTACTTTCCTAGTCGGTTGATGTCCAAAAGTTGTGCTAACTGTTTCCCTATACTCATCAAATGTCTGCCAGTGCGCCCTCTCATAATTTTGGCTCATTGAAAAGTAGAAAGTTGTCTTATCATTTCCGCCATTAACTGAAAAGGTCTGTTCGTAATTATTTCCAATCTCAGTAATATCTTCTACATGGTCAAAAACCTCATCTATTTCTCTGTTAGAATTAAACCATGGCGCACCTGAAACATTGAGCGCTTTTCCCCAGGAAAACGAGTTTCCACCAACAAAGTCACCGGCATCACCCTGCCCAAAATACTTTTGAAGAGGGTAGATTTTGTTCATGCCACTTATTCCATAATTTACCTTATAGGCGATTCTAGTCTTACCAGTTGTTCCAGATTTAGTGGTAATTAATATAACTCCGTTCGAAGCTCTAGATCCGTAAATGGCTGATGCGGCAGCGCCTTTCAAGACCTCAATTGACTCAATGTCATCCATGTTTATATCAGCTAGGCGGCTCGATGATTCTGGATGACCTCGCTCGCTTGTCTCTCTACCGCCGGAGTCAAGTGTCCTAGTGCTTACTGGACTTCCATCTAATATTACCATCGGCTCATGTCCACCAGATATTGTTCCAGTCCCACGAATGCGAAAAAAAGCATTTGTGCCAGCATCTCCGCTTGTCTTTCGAACCTCAAGGCCAGATACATTACCTCTTAATGCAGAAACAAGACTAACCTCTGGAGAATTCTCAACTTGCTCTTTCCTAACCGTCTCAATCGAAACACCAAGTTTTTTTGCTTCTTGCTGAAATCCAACACCGGTTACAACAACTGACTCCAATCGCATTACGTCATCCGCTAGATTAAAATCAACACTAATTCGATTATCATTAATGTCTGAAATCAGTATAGTATCTATTTGACTTTGATATCCTATGTAGGAAGCCTTTATGATCAAAAAATCTCTTGTAAATAACTTTCTAGACGCTTGGAAGGAAAAACTACCATCATAATCAGTTGCTGTACCACTGGAAGTTCCAATAACATTTATATTGGCACCAATTAATGGATCACCTGATTTACTTTTTACATTTCCAGATACTAAAATATTATCGTTCGCAGCAAGCGTTAACGGAGAAAAAAGTATAAATGTGATTATTATATTTCGCAAAAATTCTTAAAAAACTGTATTCAAATATTCGGTAAAAATATTAGAAGAAAAAGCATTAGTTGTGTGACCAATATTTTCAATTTGCACAATCTCATGATTGTGGTTTTCGTGTAATGAATCCATATAAATATTATAATTCACGTTCTTGTCAAATCTATTTATACCCAAATTTTCATACTGGCATCCAGATGTTATGCCATCGCTATCCGTGTCATTTACGCCTATAAAATACAGTACTCTATTACTTAAAAAGTTACTGCGTGCTATACTTTTTCCTATTGACTCCATGTAGGGACTCAGGTCATCTAGCCCATGAGGCCATTTGTTATAAACACCGCAATTATCTAAAATGGAAAATGATCCATCTTGGAGCATTCTAATTGAATCGGGGTGCAAAAAATATTGNTTATTNACAACTGCAAATTCAATATTTACATCATTGTATAAATTANTTTCTTTTGTAGAGGACAGTAGATGTGTNAATGCTGCACCNGAAGAGTGCCCAGTTAATACTATATTCTCAATATANGGNAAAAGAGTCTTATCAGATAGCCGGTTGAGTAANGAATCAATAAGCTCAAAACTGCTGACAGTCTGCCCACTTGGCGATGAATAAGATTCTAAACCCCATTTCCATGAGGTAGTACTCCAGTACCAGTCGGTTTCATTATTTTTTTCATACTCGGTTATAAATTTTGGTGCAATCACCATTACATCATCTCTTAAACCCATCCCACTCACTACAGAGGTCATTTTATCAAAATAATCATTCCCGTTTCTAGTGTTTCCATGAACCGAAATTATTGCACCTCTTACCANTGATAANGAATCGATGTGGAAGGAGGAGTANAATTCAAATGTCCCACCTTTTGCATAAAGAAGACTAGTGCAATCCTCACTGGAGTAGAGACACGGGTATTCAATTGGGTGATCATCGCTACCCGNTACATCAGTAACGTTNACAGGCTCATCACAGGCCATCCAAGTTAGAAAGAGGCACACCAAGGCAATTAGAATACTCGAGGGCTTCATCAACTCGGTACTTAAAAGATATTTATCTTAATAAGAGTAATTTTTTCTGAAATGATAGATTACCAACCTTGAGCTTGTAAAAATACATACCTGAAGCGACATCTTGACCCATTTGATTTTTCCCTGACCATTCTACAACATGAGTTCCTGGATGCACATCAAGATCCATCAAGGTGATAACCTCCTGACCTTTAATATTAAAAATTTTAAGTACTGCCCTATCTTGAGTTACAAGGGAAAAAGATATCTCTGTTTTTGGGTTGAAAGGATTTGGATAATTCTGATCCAGAGTAACCTCTTGCGGCAGTATTTCTTCAGAAATGCTAGCCAGGGCACAGAAATAGTTGTGATTTCCGCAAAAAATAAGTGCGTCAGTTGATGCATCTGAATCTTCTGGCATATCCCCAGCAGATGGGCTTAAGGCGCATTGAATAGGGGTCCATTCACCAAATTCTGAAGTGGTTGAATCACAAGACTCATTTACGCACCCTCTTGAACTATTCCAATCCCCTCCATTTCCACCACAAACATCCATGTTCCTCGTGAGTATGTAGTATCTGGTAGCCTCTGGTACTCCGCTGACATCCCAGGCTGATCCTGGATCATTGTCTGAATATCCTATTGCATCAAGCGTGATACTCATTTTTAGCCAAGCAGTCGTGTCATTTGCTAGCAATTCTGGTAAATACTCTATGTTTGTGATTTTGATTCCATCATCTCCATTGTGCTTTAAAAATTCATCGGGCTCTACTAAATCTGCACAATCTTGCAGGCTTTGGTCTGAGGCAGAGCGAGTTACCACATAAGTTGTTCTTGGAGGTAATATACCATCCAAACGGATCCAGCTAGTTTCCATCCAGTGGCTGCCATTTTGTGTTCGACGCAGAATATAGTTTGATAGGTCAATGGGCTCCTCCTTGGGGTTATACAATTCAAGAGCAGCGTTGTAGGTAGGACTGCTTCTATATCCAATGTACCAGTCGCTTATAAAAAGGTCTAGATAGGTTTCTTCATCATTTATGGGGTTTTCACCAATGAAAGCATAGAGCATAAAAGGCCCGTTATTAGATCCTTGCTCAAAATTACCATCGGTTGCGTGTACATCCCAGTAAAGCGCTGCTTCTTGAATATCTTGATCAATAAATACATCGTAAAGGTCTTGGATTGGTATGTCTAAACTATTGATTTCTGTGCTTATTGTATCTATTGGCTCTGATAAATTTTCCATGAAACTTATAACATAGGTGTAGTTCACCTCTTCACCATCAGGGTCATTAGACATGCTCCATTCTATATTCGCTGATCCATTGAGATTTGTTGTTGGATCCATGTACACTAGAGTATAATCCTCAGGGCCAACTAGTGAAAACTCTCCAGGAGGTTGATTTAATCCTCCTTGAGAATCTGTAGCTATTTCTAAAATGAATGGTCCGTTGCTTGACCCTGTTGTATCGTAAATATCCGTTACAGAAACATCCCAAAAGCATACCACTGTATTACTGGGCCCAAGTAAATCATAAATAGATTGAAAACCAACTGACAATTCTAAAACATTTGTNGTATTATCTGTAAACAGGGTATCACCCGTAGGTGTATAAAGGCTGAATTCGTAATACAAATCATGTCCATCAGAATCGTATGATTCTGACCATTGGATGACTAAACTTTCATCAATATTATCANTNTTTATATTTAAGGCTGAATTGGTTACAGGACTCTCAAGAGCAAACTCTCCTGGGGCGCTGTTNGGAGCNCTTAAGCAAAAATATTGATGNCCGCCNCANNCAACCTCCATATCTGAAGTNGCATCNTGAATCTCAGGNTCTGGATAGTTAGAGCCATTAGCATCAGACTCTGCACAGTTTATAACCTCCCACTCACTNNTNGCNGATGATGTCTCNGTACAATCATCATCAATACAACCTCTNGAAGCGTCCCAGTCTCCACCATTACCACCACAAATATCAAATTTCCTNTGAAGTATGTGATANCTTGTTGCNTCAGAGGTNCCTGAAACATCCCAATAACTANCATCATCAATGTTNCCTACAGCATCAAGCAGTGTNCCATTTTCAATCCATGCAGTCGTGTCATCACCAAGTCCTCCAATATAAAACACACCAAATGCATCATTGCCATTGTGCTTGAGAAATGCATCAGGATCGATATAGCCAGCAGCCTCTCCTCCTTCATACGTTCGATTTGCGCAGTTTCGCAGAGCTTCATGTGTTGCATTTCTGGTAATCGAAAATGTTTCTCCAGGTGGAATGATACCAGGTATTCTTATGAAATGATCTGGGGATGATGATAGCCATCCTGAACCGTTTTGGGTTCTTCTAAAAAGGTAGTCAGCTAGGTTTATAGTATCTTCCTTAGGGTTATATAATTCAACCAAGTTATTATAGACTCCATCACCACGCCAGCCAATATACCAGTCGCTCACAAACACATCAACTATCTGAGAAAAAGACAAAGATGTTAATAAAAAAGCTTTTACTAGGTTGAGGTAGGTTTTCATTTTATGACTCCATTAAACTTTTTAACCATATAAAATTATTCTTACGTAATTTATTAAAAATCACCGAACGAATGACATTTTTTTACTTTGATTTATTAAATTCGTTTGAAGTGTATAAAAATACACACCAGATCTTGCATTAAACCCATTCTCATTGGTACCATCCCAATCAACGTAAGTAGTACCTTTTACTGAAACTCCTTCAAAGAGTAACTTCACCAGCCTGCCCTTAATATCTGATATATAGATTCGCATATAATCACCGGGAGGGGTATCAAATGTTATTCGAGTACTTGAATTAAATGGATTTGGAAAGTTATCCCCAAGATTAAATTTCCCAGAGGTTAGTTCAGTGTCAATGTCTAAATCTTGATTTATTACGATTGTGAATTCTTGATTAATTGCAGATTCATTTAACATAAANTTTGTACAGCGTATTGAGTAATTTTCTTCGTCGAAGTTTGTAGGAAGAAAGTAAAGGTATGAAAGAATCTCTGTCCCACTAAATGGTTCAGCACTCGCACCAGCAATGATTATAGATCCAGAATCCATTATGGTTGATTCTATAGTAAAACCTTGTTCAACAATTTCTGATGAATATATGGTACCAGATTGAAGGAAAGAATTATCATATTCTAATTCTATCAAGAAACTATAAACATTGGTAGCCTCAGCTAGGCTGAGGGGGATCGTCAGAATCTCACCCTCCGAGGCAGTGATTGAATTTGGACTAAACAGAGTACCCTCCGCATAGAAGTTTTCCATTGATATTAACGGCAATGTTTCTATTGTTCCACCTATGTGTTGTAAAAGGATACTACCATCGAAGGAGCTCAAAGAGTTATCTCCACTGACATCACCAACACCTTCCTGCAAATTTGTTAATGCTTCCTCACCAACAAGGCTT
Source organism: Acidimicrobiaceae bacterium (assembly GCA_002713485.1). Taxonomy (GTDB): domain Bacteria; phylum Actinomycetota; class Acidimicrobiia; order Acidimicrobiales; family UBA8592; genus UBA8592. The sequence goes on along the minus strand of PAWI01000002.1, from coordinate 2,464 downwards.
CTCATNATTAAATCAACATCGCCAAGAGCAATCTGAGTATCAAAATCNGTATCTCCATACATCGTATCAACCTGAACTATTGATTGATATGCAATNGTATCACTTAGGCCAATTAAATCTGTAGNTATAAGCTCGATACCGTAGTGTCCAGGAAAATCAAAAACAAAATTAATATTACCGTTAGATTGAACTAGTTCTCCATTTACATTCCAATCTAATTGTTGTATTGGGTATGTNCCCATTAAGGTCTCATTAATAAGAGCGGAAGTTAAAGGGTATGGCCCCGATGTCGTGGTTACTGAAAATTGCGCTTCCGGAAATATAATTGTTTCCAACTGGTTGCAATTTGATAGGTCAAATACTGCTTTTTTAAAGCAATTAGAATTAAAAATTTGATTGGTATCATGACCAATTCCATCAAGAACTGCAATTTTATGATTATTTAAAATTTGTTGGCCAAAATATTTTCTCAAATGATTATGATATNATATTGCCCTCTCATACCGATCATCGCCTTGCACCATTGCCCGGCAGTCAGAAGTGCCTCCATCATCTTCACTACCAATTAAATATTGAANATCTCGCCTATGGTACCTAGATATAATTGAGTCAATATCTGCTAGAGACATATACCCATTTAAATCCTGGAGACCATATTTATAGTCATCATACCCATTGCATGAACTNGGAATCATCCAGTTAATTGGGTAGAGAAAATCTGTAGGTCGAAATTCGTCAAAGTAAAGGTAACTAGAACCCGAAATTATTACATATCTAATTATTCCATTATNATCTTGATCCGAACCACCAGAATATCGGTTTGTATACTGTCCTCCAGCAGATTTACCTACGACTACTATATCTTGAAGATTATTNATTGTTGAAGCATAGTGGGCAATTATTGAATCAGTCACTGCAAATGAACTTATTTCAAAGTCTCTTGGGTGTTCAGAGGTTGAGTGTGATCTGTTTCCGGATTGCCATGCAGTCGTACTAGTCCAGAATGCTACACTATTGTCTAACTGCCAATAATCAAGATCTTCTGTAATTAAAAATTGTGGCACAAGAATCATGGTTTCTAATAACAAGTCATGATCTGAGGCTACCTCATTAATGGCATCGAAGTAATCATCAGCATTTCTATTTTGACCGTGGATTAAAATTATAATTCTGGAAATATCATTGCCTGGATTTTGAATATCTTTGTTAGAAAAAACTGGTATACTAATTACCTGACCATCTTTTTCAAATGAAAAGGATTGATCACCTAAATTATCAACCTGGGAAAAAGAAAAGTTTAGGAGNAAGAGGATAAATACCCCTTTTAATGATCTGATATTTGACAAATTATAATATGATTTAGCTTATTGACTATCTCAGATAGAGGACTCTAATAATAAGCACTTAATCAATTAATAGTTACAAAAAAAGGGGCAGTTAAAGCCCCTTTTATACAACAATTAAGATTAACCTAAATATCTGCGAAGATTCTTGCTCCTTGAACGGTGTCTTAAACGTTGGATCGCTTTTTCCTTGATCTGCCTAACTCTTTCTCTTGTCAGGTCAAACTCCTCTCCAATTTCATTCAAAGTCATTGCACTATCTCTATTGATACCAAAGTACATTTCTAATACCACTCTCTCCCTTTCTGACAAAGTCTCTAGAGCTCCATTAACCTCTTCGCTCATAGACTCCATCATAATCTTTGCCTCTGGCTCTTCAGCTTCAGAGTCTTCGATAATATCAAGCAGGCTGCTGTTCTCACCCTCCTGAAATGGCGAATTTAAGGAGCTGTGTCTCCTTGAGTATTGCATAGCCATAAGNACTTCATCGCCGCTCATTTCTAATTGAGCCCCGATTTCATCACCTTTTGGCTGACGCTCTACCTCGGCCTCTAATTTCTCAGCTGCTCTGGTAATTTTTGTAATGGTACCAACTCTATTCAGTGGCAAACGAATCAATCTTGACTGCTCCGCTAGAGCCTGCANTATAGACTGACGAATCCACCATACTGCGTATGATATAAACTTAAATCCCCGAGTNTGATCGAAGCGTTTTGCTGCCTTTATCAGACCCATGTTTCCCTCATTGATAATATCTGCAAGAGAGAGTCCATTACCTTGATATTTTTTTGCTACAGAAACCACAAAACGAAGATTCGCCTCGACAAGCTCTTTCATGGCTCTTTCATCGTTATTTTGTATTCTGATAGCTAGTTCCACCTCACGCTCTGGAGGAAGTGGATTAAATCTGCCAATCTCTGCAAGGTACATACTGATGCTACCGCTTGATACCTTACTGGGCTTACCTTTTTTCTTTGGAGCTTCTTTGTTAGGGGATTCTTTCGCTGCCTTTATGGATTTTTCTTTTTCTTCAGTTTTTTTGGTTTTGGCCAATGGATAACTCCCTATTGAATAAAGTTTCGGTCTTGGATAAAGCCGGCGAATTTAATTCAAAAATTCTA
>PAWI01000001.1 GCA_002713485.1 Acidimicrobiaceae bacterium | reverse complement strand
TTTTAGCTTGGCTTCGGTACCATACAATATCTAGTTATGCTATTACCTAATTAGTAGCAACCTGATCATAAGAACTATTTTACAAGGGCAAAACGTGGCGAACATCAAAGGTCAAATAAAACGGAACCGTCAGAATGAAAAGAGGCGTCTTCGAAATAAAGGAATTCGGTCCGAGATTAACTCTCGAGTCAAAACTGCTTTAAAAAATGCTGAATCGGGCGAAACAAGTTCAGAGGATTTGCAGGAAGCTGTTAAGAAAATTGACAAAGCAGTAGCCAAAGGAATTCTGCACAAAAATACCGCAGCACGGAAGAAAAGTCGCCTTTCCAGAAAGTTAAACTCCCTAGAAAGCTAGTTTCTACCTTTTGTAAAGAGAGGACAATCTGGCTACGAGAACCTCCATTACAGTCTCTGCTGGTACTCCAGTCCCGCCCCTGAGGTTCACATCGGCTTCCGCAAGTAGTTGAATAGCCCGCTTAGATTTTTCGGGCCCTAGTCTATTTGCCTCGGATAAGGTCTTCTTGGCCCTGTAAGCTGACTTATCTCCCAACAGGTTTGCGGCTTCTTCTGAAGTCACTCCGCTTCTACCAGACAGTTGAAGAATTCGGAAATAATGATTTGATAGGAAACCCAGAATTTGCATTTGATGCTGCGCTCCATTTCCTTGCATCCTTGTAAGTATTCCAAGCGCTGATGCCGCATTTCCAGAAGTAATTCTATCGGTCAATTCCCATGGCACGACATTCCCTGCTTGCCCTATGTATGGTTCGATATCAGATGACTGCAGGTCCGAGCCGCTTCCAAAGACCGATTCTAGAGTTGCCAATATCGCTGGAATCCGGGCAATTTCTTCACCAACACTCTTCTCCAACAGCGATATAGATGCCTCGTCAAGCATGATCGATGATTCACCTACTTGTTCCCTAATCCAGCCATTAACCTTTCGGCCAACACGAACATCAATCACTTCTCCGCAACCATTAACTGCCTCAATTAAAGATTTAGGTATTTGGTTAGCTCTTTGTAGTTTCACCCCTTTCTCCCAAACAAGTATCAGGTAGTTAGTCTCAATTGGATCCTTCATATAAGCAAGTAAGGCTTCTAGATCCTCTTTTCTAGAAAAGCGGGCGAAGTCACGACCGATTACAATTCTCTTTCTGGTTAGAAACGGGACTGTTTGAATAGCGCTTACTAGAGATTCGACTGAATAAATTTCAGAATCAGTTTGATAATCATCCTCCAGTAGCTCTTCGACTACTAATGATTTATCCTCATTCTCAAGGAGTGAGATTGTTAGTTTCTCTAATTCACGACTAACAATTGAGGGTTCATCGCCTCGTATTAAATAGACGTTATCAAATTTGCTCACGGGTAGATCTTACACCACACAATTAGATGAAGAACTAGAATAGTTTCGAAGCCAGTTTTCTTCTGAAACTATTTGCTTCCTCAGACTCAGAACCAAGAACATCCAAAAGGTCAACGAACTCTTTACGAGCTTCATCATTTTCAGTGACATGTTCAAGAAGAGATTCAAGCCTCTCGATAATTTCTTCAGGTGGGACATCGCCGGTTCTTGCCAAAGCTTCAATTCTTCTAGTCTCGGAACTTTCGGGGATTCTCTTAAGAAGTGCTAGTGCTTCATCAACTCTACCGCTATCAACAAATATTGTCGCAAGTGCAGTGACTGCTTCAACATGGTCAGGGACTGCTAAGAGGATCTCAGACAAAGATTCTTCCGAGCCTTCTGCAAGCAAATTATCAATAATCGCATCTTGCTCAGTCGGTCTTAAGCTATCAACGAACTCTTGTACAGCATCTTCTCCTTGCGCCCCCATAAACCCGTTTACTACTGCCCCGTCTTTAAATGCGTACACGGCGGGGATACTCTGCACTTGGAAAGTCTGTCGTATTTGTGGATTTTCATCAATATTGACCGCTACGAGTTCTACATCTCCATTTGTTTTAGCGACAACGGTCTCGAGGATAGGTGTTAACGATTTACATGGCTCGCACCAAGGCGCCCACAAATCAACTATGACCGGGAGCGTTTCGGAACGAATTANTACATCANNGTTNAAGGTTTCNTCNGTTACTGACTTCATAGAATCAATATAGCCAAATGCAATTTATTTCACCCTTTCATTCTGATTACTCGAAATAATCATTGACGATCATCTCCTCGTCATGAAAGGATAACTCATTAAGTGCTAAACAGTGAGGGCAATGAAGTTCATCAGGCTCATATTCTTTTTTGCANGCTACANNAANCATANTNTGTGGAGCTAAGGGGAATTGAACCCCTGACCTCTTCCATGCCATGGAAGCGCTCTACCAACTGAGCTATAGCCCCTAGAATGGGTACCCTACCCGTTTACCAGTCGACCTTGACATCTAAAAATCAAAATACCAAATCTTTTACTGGAAGCGCTCAATCGGCATATCACTCCATAATTTCTCTAATTCGTAGTGATCTCGTTCGTCAGATTCAAAGATATGAACAACGAAATCTCCGTAATCCATCAGCACCCACTTATAATCCTTATTCCCTTCAACCCTGACCGGTTTAGGTCCTGACTCTTGAGTTATTTGAGCNTCTACCTCTTCCGCTAATGCGCGAACTTGCCTAACGTTATTNCCAGATGTAATGACGAAGTGATCAGAAATTCCTAGAATTTCTCCAACATCGATAAGGACNGTGTCATGTCCTTTTTTNTTNCTTATGGCACTTACTACTGTCTTAATCCAAGGTGATCTCACTCATTGAGATAATAACTCATTCCACAGAACTGAGCCCTATCACCACAGAAATATCAACAGCTGATTCGGGCAAAGGCTCAAAGACAACAACTGAACCAGCAAGGACATTGCTAAAGGTATCTGCGAAATCATAATCAGCCTCGTCATAATAAGTAATAATGCTTTCTAATACTCCGAATTGNTCTGCGTTACCGATTACTTTTATTTCCGCTCCAGCACCAACGAGNAGTGGCACAAAAATATTTGGAATATCAAGCCCCCCCACACCATCNACGATCTTTACAGTCGCTCTTTCGCCACTNGAAGGAGAAATTGGAAAAGGAATCATTTCAAGAATCAGGGATGTTAGAAAGCCTTCGTTAACTGATAGNTATTCCGATTCCTCGGAGAATTCAAGTAAATCAAGATTTTGCATAAGAAACTCTCCAGATANAACTCCGTTTAATATTCTCTGAAGGCCATCAGTCATCTGGAGGTCACCTGAGGCCNNAAGCTTTTCTGCCTCTATAGAAAGAATCCAATTCTCCCAAAAATTCTTATGCCTCAGCCAACGGTTATAAGCAGATTCACCTTCATTCTCCCATGTTAGATATTCAAACACGCTAGAACTCTCTAGCAGTATCTCGCCTGCTTCATAAACAACCACAGGTTCACCATTCTCGAGNTTNCNTAAAGGATCAGGTGAAGAGACCGTGAGCGGGCCAACTGATAGGGAATAGTTCTCAATATTTTCTTCGTTAATTATTGAAAACCCTTCAAAACCAACCCAGAGATAGGAGCCCAACAAAGTCAGAAAGTTTTCAATAGTTCCTTGATTGTAAGTCTCCTCGATCGAGCTCTCATTTGTTATCAACAATTCTCCTGGCAAGATAACTGCAGTTCCTCCTATCTCGTTAACAAAGAGAGACAGGAGGGCAGCTGATACAAATTCCTGATCATCATTTTCGATAATCAGCAAATGTGTTGGGGTTGACGTTACATACGTTTCATACCCTGGAGCAAGTGGATCAAGGACCACTTCTTCAAACTCCCCATCAGCTGATTCCAGAATTGCAGTCGTTGCATCCCTGACTAAAAGCAAAGCTAAAAGCCCTAGANCAACGACTAGAAATGGAATAGCCCAGTTCCACCAACGTATCTGCGTAAACGAATNCACGATCACTGCCCGTAAAGGTCTTTTTGCAATACGTATAATTCAATAGAATTTGGAATCAGTCCTGAGAGGTCTCCTCTAGNCGCAAAAATGCCCCGTACTTTTTCTGACGAGATATCAATATTTACTCCTTTTACAGAGACAGCACTCGAGAGTANAGGTGGCAGGGNCTCCTCCACAAAACCCGGACGATTGACGATAACAACCCTTGCCTCTTCGACAATTGACTGTGGTCTCCTCCATGTATCAAAGTTCACTGCAGAATCGAGACCCAATATCAGCCAGAATTCATCAGCTGGGTATTCTAACCTCAATTCAGCCAAGGTTTTTGCAGTACTTGTCTCTCCACCTATCCGAAATTCAATATCGGAAACGATGACATTATCACATTCTTCAAATAAGAGTTTTGTCATATTAAATCTATGTTCACGATCTGTGATTCTCCGACTAGATGTCTTCTGCCATGGTTCGTTGGCTACGGTAACGATCACCTTATCAAGTGATAATTCCTTGATAACATGCCGTAGTAAGCTGAGATGGCCATTGTGAGGAGGATCAAATGTCCCTCCAAAAATCCCGATTTTCTTCTTATTTGCCACTCTGAAATTGTACCTTGTTAAAAAACTGGATTTTCTTTTATTACATACTCGTGACATCACTAATTATTTTCAAGAAATGCTGGATTTACCGAAAATAATGTAATAAGGTATACCTGCTTTTAGATCAACCCCATTTGGGGTTGAAATAACGCGCTAAGCGCGTGAGCCTGACAAGATAACATCAAAAGATCCCCCCGATCAAATTTAGATGCTGGACTAGAATATAGTTCCTTGTCTGTCTGGGAAACCAGAGACCCCCAACCCCCAACCCCATTGTGAGAAAAATATGAGTGATTCAGTAGGACAATATTTAAATGAGATAGGTTTAGTGCCACTACTTACGGCCGCAGAAGAGCGCGAACTTTCCCAAATCATTGAAAAAGGTGTCGACGCCCGTGAACGGCTTGCCTTAGGTGAAAAAGGCGTTGAGCTTAAGCGAGCAGACCGAAAAGCAGCTGAAGCTAAGGACCGTTTCATTCGAGCAAACCTTCGACTCGTAGTCAGCGTTGCCCGTCGTTACCCATTGCCCGCAGGTATGGAACTTCTTGATCTNATTCAAGAAGGCAACCTTGGCCTTGAGCATGCTGTTGATAAATTTGACTGGAGGAAAGGATTTAAATTCTCGACCTACGCAACCTTCTGGATCAGACAGGCTATTGGAAGAGCACTAGATCAGAAAGCAAGCCTAGTCCGACTCCCAGGTGACAGATCAGCAAGCCTAAGAGCAGCTCTTCGGCAAGTTTCTGGTGACGGAGACGAACTCGATGAAGAGCATGCACGCTTACACCGACTGACAACCCCCACGTCACTGGACAGAACTATTGGTGATGATGACAGCAACGAACTTGTCGATCTACTCCCAGATGTAAACCCAGGGCCAGAACAAGCGGTTATGGAAGAAGCCAGAGAAACAATGGTTTACGATCTCTTAAATGTTCTAGACGACCGTGCAAGATACGCTGTTGAACAACGATTTGGCCTTCAAGATGGACGGAAACGAAGCTATCGGGAAGTTGGCGAAGAGCTAGGAGTAACCGCCGAAGCTGCCAGACGACTAGTCAAACGAGCCGTAAATATCGTTCGCGAAAGCGCCCCCGAGCAAATGGATATTGACGCTGCGTAACCTCCAATCAGCTAGAAAATTTTAAATTGGTTGTGATCTGTTCAATAAACAGAGAGAATTAAAAGGTGAGTATTCATTGGAGTCCACAAAGTTGGACCGAGTTCCCAGCAGAGCAACAACCTGACTGGCCAGATGATACAGAGCTTAATGCTGTCCTGAAAGAAATCTCTGAACTACCTCCTTTGGTCTTTGCAGGCGAAGCTCGGACCCTGCAAACGCAATTGGCCGAAGTCTGCGAAGGAAAAGCTTTACTTCTTCAAGCTGGAGATTGCGCTGAATCATTCTCTGCACTATCTGCTAATTCCATTAGAGATAAGTTAAAAGTAATTCTACAAATGGCGGTAGCCCTTACATACTCAACAGGTCTACCTGTTGTGAAAGTAGGAAGAATTGCTGGGCAATTTGCAAAACCCCGTTCAAGTCCCACGGAAACTCAGGATAATGTCGAATTACCATCTTTTCGAGGCCATATAGTTAATGACACAGACTTTGACTCTGATTCAAGAACTGCTAATCCTAGAAGATTACTTATGGCTTACAATCAGAGTTCCTCTACACTAAACTTACTACGCGCTTTCACACGTGGCGGCTTTGCTGACCTTACCCAAGTGCATTCATGGAATCAGCAGTTCGTAGCGAACAGTCCAGCCGGTGCTCAATACAAAGAAATTGCGGATGGAATAACTAATGCTTTAGCGTTTATGAAAGCATGCGGGATAACTTCAAAGGACCACCCAGCCCTTCACGAGGTTGACTTTTATACCAGTCATGAGGCACTTTTGTTAGGCTATGAACAAGCTCTCACTCGCAAAGACTCAACAACCGGAGATTGGTACGACTGTTCGGCGCATATGTTATGGATAGGTGAAAGAACTAGGCAATTGGGCGGAGCGCATGTAGAGTTCCTGCGAGGGGTTCAAAACCCCTTAGGTTGCAAGGTAGGGCCAACAGCAACCCCTGAAGAAACGATACGGCTTTGTGAAACCCTAAACCCCGACCAGATACCAGGGCGGCTAACTTTGATTACGAGAATGGGTGCTTCTCTTATCGATGAACAGCTTCCAAACCTAGTACAAACAGTGCATGATTCAGGGCACCCCGTAGTTTGGGCTTGTGACCCTATGCATGGAAACACTTACACAGCCGAATCGGGACTCAAAACACGAAACTTCTCAGATGTTGTGGAAGAGACTCGAAAGTTCTTTAATATTCATCGGTCTATCGGAAGTTGGGCGGGCGGAATTCACGTTGANTTNACAGGNGACAATGTNACTGANTGNGTAGGCGGAGCNGAGAACCTTTCAGATACCGACCTAGCCTTNAGATATGAAACNATGTGNGANCCTAGGCTAAATGCTTCACAGAGTCTTGANCTTGCATTNCATGTTGCAGAAGAACTNCGCGTAGCTAACTAAACAAGATTCTCAACGAATGCTTCAAGCTGCTTCAGATTCCTAACTTCNAACGTTCCATTNCANAACTCGCTATATTCGCTNACAATTGAGTCTCCGGTGTCCCANTAGCTCCTAGGTTCAGGGTTTANCCAGAATACNTTACGNGCTTTGTCTTCAATCTCTTTAATAACCCAAGCTTGNGAAGCATGATAATTATTTCTTGCATCGCCCAAGATCATCACTGTTGTCTTCGGTCCGATATCTTTACTAAANCGCTCATTGAAGATCTCNAAAGCATGCCCATAGTCTGAATGGCCATCNACCCAAATAACATCNGCTTCTGTNTTTACTCTATGAATAGCCTCAGTAATNTCGTCAACATTTTCGAAATAGTCCGTGACCTCATCTAGGCCATCAATAAAGACAAACGACCTGACTTTTGAAAATTGATTATTTAGGGCGTAAACAAGATGTAGCGTGAATCTTGCGAAAGCTGCTACAGAACCTGATATGTCAGCGACAACCATAATCTCCGGTTTAGAAGGTTTTGGATATTTGAATTTTGGCTCTGCAGGAACTCCACCATAAGAAAGTGAGTTCCTTACTGTTCGCCTAAAATCAAGAGGCCCTTTTCGCCCATGCCGGCGCTTTCGAGCTAATCTCACTGCTAGCTTCCTGGTCAATGGCCATATAGCTCGCCTTAAGGAAACCATTTCTTCGCGACTGGCATGCATAAAGTCAACATCCTCAGGCAATGGTTTCCGAAGCGTTTTCGCCATCGCTTCCACCCCCCTATCAGCTACAAGCCTTCGTCGTATTTCGGCTTCTATTTCCTTCTTTAATTGCTCTATTCGGTGTTCGTATTCGTCTTTTCGTAGACGTTCTTCTAGCTGGTCANTAGGGCCATTCACTGGCTTTGACGAGTCCTGNGTTAAGAGGCGATCNAGNACTTCCTCTAAGTTAAGGTTNCGNANAGTTCTNTANAGATAATAAGTTCCACCGACTGGNCTNCCNGGNTCCATTCCTGCNAATCGTTGAACTGATTGACGTGCTACAGNCCNCATTAAATTNTGATCTTGCTTGGCAAGAGCNTGGAACAGCATTTCAGCCAGTTGNTCTTGAGTGAGGCCTTCTTGACTGCCCCCCTGACCCGGCATTTGACCAGACTGCTGACCCTGTTCTTCTTCTGAACTTCTAGTATCATCAGGCCATTCATCATCAGTAAGTTCATATTCTTGGCCACGTAACGAAAAGTAGACTTCAAACACAGTTTCAAAAGCTTTCCAGTGAGAATGATTCTTTACAAGAGTTGCTGCTAGCGCGTACTTGAATGTTTCACGATCTTCTAGTTCAATGTGTTTCACTGCTTCAACAGCATCTAGATTCTCTGTCAAACTAACAGGCAATCCCGCACTTCTTAGTTCAATTATGAAACCATTAAGAAGCTCAAGCAACGGAGAATGCGTTGTCTTACTCAAATTAATTACCTTCTGAAGAATTAAGGCTTTCGTCGGATGAAAACTCTTTCACAGCCTTTTCAATATCGGAACGATATTTGAGAAGAATATTTACTGTCTCAGTGGCTGTTTGAGCATCTACATGTTCGACACCCAAGTGAACAAGAGTACGGGCCCAATCAAGAGTTTCTGAGACTGATGGAGCCTTTTTAAGTTCTAATTGNCGGACAGTTCGGACGATACGCGCGATTTGGTCGCCGAGATTTTCTCGTATGTCTGGAACTTTAGTAAGAATTATTTCTCTCTCTCGCTCAAGATCTGGATAATCAATATGGAGAAAAAGGCATCTTCTTTTGAGAGCCTCTGACAGCTCACGAGTATTATTTGAGGTAAGAAAAACAAGAGGAATTTGTTTAGCCTCTATAGTTCCCAGCTCTGGTATTGACACCTGGTAGTCACTCAAAATTTCTAGTAGCAGAGCTTCCGTTTCGATTTCAACACGATCTACCTCGTCAATTAGTAATACAACNGGATCATCGGAGCGTATCGCTTCCAATAGTGGCCTCGTGAGCAAAAATTCATCTGAGAAAATATCTTCTTCAATGTCATCCCAAGAGTTGGANTCNGTGTCATTCTTTTCTGCTTGTATTCTAAGAAGCTGCTTTTTGTAATTCCACTCATACAGAGCCTTGGANTCATCTAACCCTTCATAACATTGGAGCCTTATCAACCTGGAGCCAGTCATATCCGCAACACTTTTGGCAAGTTGAGTTTTCCCTGTGCCAGCCGGCCCTTCGACAAGTATAGGTTTCTGCAACCTGTCGCCCAGATAAACTATTCCCGCTATTCCGTCATCTGCAAGATAGTCAACCGATCGGAGGTCTTTCTTGACTTTGTCAACTTCTTCAAATCTATAAGACATACNCTTAAGAGGGTAGAGGGCATCATAGAGAATATGCGAACTGTATACCAGAAATTGTTGTATTTATGAGTTGACTTGGTCGCTGAGCGTTTAAAGGTAGGCTTATTCTGTGGAACGAGGCGAACTAAGACCGAGCACAGACAGGCCTAGTGGCAGAAATGCGTTAATTATTGGGGGTGGAATTTTCCTCTCCAAAATATCTGGCCTCATCAGGGAACTTATTCTTGCTGGATTTCTTGGTACGCGAGTAGCTGCAGATGCTTTTAAAGCAGCTCTACAAATACCTGGCCTTCTCCAAAATATCTTAGGTGAGGGCACTTTATCAGCCTCGTTTGTACCAACTTACAGTCGACTTGTTGATAATCATGAAACTGAAAAGGAGTCAGGCATAGTAGCTGGCACTGTCGCAACGTTCCTGGGTTTAATAACTTCTATCATCGTTCTGGTGGGAATACTGGCTGCCAGACCCATCACAAAGGTACTACTTCCTTTACTACCTGATGAAACTTTCGATCTCACAGTTGATTTGGTTAGAGTCATGTGGGCTGGGTTGGGTTTTATCGTCCTTTCATCTTGGTGTTTGGGAGTCCTAAACGCCCACAGAAAGTTTTTCCTTTCGTTCGCAGCGCCGATTCTGTGGAATGCAGCACAAATCATATTTGCCCTTATTGCTTGGGGAAAAGATTGGTCCGAGGCATCAATTGCAACGGCTGCTGCTTGGGGAGTCCTAGTTGGGGGTGCCTTACAGTTCCTTATACAAATTCCACTAGTTTTGAAAGTTGCCCCGTCGTTAAAGTTGGGTCTTCAGCGCGGTTTAACTGCAGTAAAAGAGATAATTTCAAAGTTTTTTCCTGCTGTACTCGGTCGAGGCGTTGTTCAGTTCTCTGGATTTCTTGATTTGTTTCTGGCAGGCTTTCTTGCCACAGGAGCATTCACTGCTCTATCNCTCGCTCAAATTATCTATATGCTCCCCATCGGCCTATTTGTCATGTCAATAATCTCGGCAGACTTACCGGAGTTTTCTAGAGATCAAGGCAACCTAGGGGCGATCAGGGAAAGATTTCTTGCTAGCTCGGAGCGAATTGCCTTCTACTTGATGTTTTCAACATTTGCTTTTATTGCAATGGGGGAACCGCTCATAGACTTCCTGTTCGAGAGAGGAAAGTTTACAAGTGAAGACACATTGTACATTTGGCTTGTATTAGCCGCCTATAGTTTAGGACTTTACGCAACAGGAATGAGCAGGCTCTACCAGAATTTATCTTATTCGTACGGCGACGTTAAAGGACCAGCCCGTCTCGCAAGCTTTAGAGTCTTAATAGCAGGATTGATTGGGTTTTTGCTCATGTTTCAATTTGACCGCGTGGCTATTGACAATGATCGTTTCGTGCAAGTTGGCGACATACCTTCATTTTCGCCACTATCTGAAATCGCTCGCTCGCTTGACACAGCTCCTCAACCTCTCGGAGCTTTAGGCTTAGCTTTAGGGAGCTCCATAGCAGCATGGGTTGAGTATTTTCTTTTGCGCAAGAAAGTTGAAAGANCTCAAGNNCTAGNGTCTACCCAACGCTCAAACAGGAAGTTCTTTCTTNNCCCCGCCATANTATCTGCACTAGCTGGCGGCTCCATTTCTTTTCTCATGTCTGACATGAACGCCTATTTCGTAGCACCTTTAGCGCTACTCATCAGCGGAGCTATTTACCTTTACGGCTCCCTTGCTATGGGATCAGGAGCAACAAAGGAATTTTTGAAAGTTATTCGCTTAGGTAACTTAGTCGGCCCCGAGGAGCACTAATTCGTCCCTATGGACAATTTCGTTACTTAATATCGCAGCTCCACCTTCTCTACTTTGATTAAGAAATGTCAATATTTCGTCTGAACTAACTGACGCTAATCCACGTGCGATTACACTTCCCTCAGCATCAACAATATCAACCGAATCACTCTTATTGAATTTTCCTTCACAACTGATGACGCCTACAGCTAAGAGAGAACGNCCATTCTCCTCAAGCGCTTCTTGTGCTCCCCTATCAACCGTTACTGAACCTTTGGGTTCTACAGCGAAGGCAATCCAAAGTTTTCGAGCNGATAAGGGCTTAGCCTGTGGATANATGATCGTGCCTAATTCTCCCGTTTGTTCTAAAGAGTTAATCACAACATTACTGCGATCTGCAGCTGCAATGGTTGTAGTGACTCCAGCCCAGGATGCCATATGAGCTGCGGATAACTTTGAAGCCATTCCTCCACTACCAAACTTTGATAGAGACCCTCCCACATCTGCGTGAATGTTGTCCATAGATCTTATTTCACGTATTAGTTCTACATGTTCTGAATTCTCNGCATTAGGATCTTGAGAATATACCCCGTCAGTGTCAGTTAGCATGAGTAGTTGGTCAGCATTCAATAATTGAGCAAGTAGTGCAGCGATCCTATCGTTATCTCCCCACCGGATAGCATCATCGGCAATGGCATCATTCTCATTGACTATCGGAAGTATGTTTGCCGACAAGAGTTCATCAACCGTTGAACGGGCATGAAGATACCGTTTCCTTTCAAAGAAATCATCTGGGGTCATAAGCAATTGTGCTATTGGTATGCCATATTTAGCGAAGCTTTCAGCATATGTTGCCATTAATTTCGGTTGCCCAATAGCTGATGCGGCTTGGAGAATACGAGGATCCGTNGGCCGACTGTTTACATAACCTAGGTCAGCTAAGCCAGCGCCGATGGCTCCGCTGCTTACCAAAATAATTTTTGGGAAGGATCTCCGTACACTCGCAATCTCGTTTGTTAATTTATTAATTGCTGAAAGACTAATTGTTCCGTCTTCTTTAGTNAGTGATGAAGTTCCTATTTTTACTACGACTGTCACTTGTCCATTGTTGCAGAATTGAGAGTTAAAGTCCTTTATTTAACTATTGCTCAATCAATCCAATGGTCTTCATCNTCCATNAAATCAAANGATAGTCCCCCAATCTGAACCTGATCACCTGGCTTGATCCCAGCTTTTTTTAAAGCTTTATTAACNCCTATTTTCTCTAAGGTANTTTGAATATATTCAAGNGCTTCNATGTTTGTTAAATCGTTTAGCGCTACNGCTCTTTCCGCTTGACGACCTTTAACAATGTANGANTTTCCATTTCTNACGACTGAGACTCCTCTAGGGACTGGCCGGTGGATTATCACTTCTTCGCCTGATANCAGATCGTTATTTCTNGCTTCTACCACAAGNTTCTGTAATTCGTATTTTAGGGTTTGTATTCCTTCTCCGGTTACCGATGAGACTCTAATACTTTCCTCTAATGAGTCTTGAACGGCAACATCAATTTTAGATGAAACCAATACTCTAGGTCGCGTTAGAAGTTCTGGCTTATAATTCTCCAGTTCACCTAGAAGGACCTTTAACTGTTCAGTTGGAGACGTTCCATCATATGGTGAAAGGTCAAGTAGAACTGCAAGCACACGCGCTCTCTCTACATGTCGAAGAAATTGGTGCCCCAGCCCTCTCCCTTCGGCAGCTCCCTCTATCAAGCCCGGCACGTCAGCAACAATCATTTCGAAGTCGTCTGTTCCTCTAACAACACCTAGATTTGGAACTAATGTNGTGAAAGGGTAATCAGCAATTTTTGGCTTGGCTGCTGAAAGACGAGAAATTAGAGTGCTTTTCCCAACGTTTGGGAACCCTACGAGAGCAACGTCAGCNAANAGTTTAAGCTCTAGTTTTAACCACTGCTCTTCNCCACTTTCTCCTTGNTCTGCGAAACTTGGGGCGCGACGTCTATTNGACAAGAATCTTGAGTTGCCTTTACCACCTTTACCACCAGCNGCAGCAAGCCATGTGGATCCAGAATNAGCTAGGTCTGCAAGGATGTTGCCATCTGNATCTTTCACTAGAGTTCCTACTGGGACACGAACATGTTCAGACGNTCCATTCGATCCATGNCGGCGTTTNCCACTACCATGCTTTCCATTCTCAGCTTTTCTGTGAGGGTAGTCTCGAAATGCTAATAGGGANGCTACGTTATGGTCGGCTACGAGCAAGACATCACCACCGTTGCCTCCGTCTCCTCCNTCAGGTCCGCCTCGGTCAACGTGCGCTTCTCTTCGAAANGAGACACANCCTGCTCCCCCATCACCACCTTTTACATTCAGGCCACANTCATCAACAAAGTTAGACATAGAGAAATCCTAGTCACTTTTTTTGATNTTTTAGTGGTATGAATNCTATTCGGGAAGTACGTCTACGAGCTTTCTACCTCGACGTGATCCAAATTTTACACGCCCATTTGCAGTCGCAAAAAGAGTATCATCGCCTCCTCTACGGACATTTATTCCTGGATGAAATTTTGTTCCACGCTGACGAACAATAATTGATCCAGATGATACAGATGTCCCATCGTAGGCTTTCACACCCAATCTCTGGGCGTTGGAGTCTCTGCCGTTTCGCGTTGAGCCGCCGCCTTTAGTTTTAGACATTAGTTTTTCCTTGAAATTGAGGTAATTTTGATCTCGTTAAAGTTCTGCCGATGGCCCCATCGACGCCTTTGATTGCTTTTATTTTTATAGGTGAAACCCGTTATTTTTTTTCCTTTACCTTTATCAACAATTTCGGCATTGATTTTTACATTCTTTAATTCACTAGGTTTAGCAAGAACGGTTGACCCGTCCACTAACATCACGGGGGTTAGATCTACTGAGTCACCAATTTGCCCTAAAAGTTCAACTTGGAGAACTTGGTTTTCTTCCACTCGGTATTGCTTACCACCTGTTTTAACTACTGCATACATATTTTTCAATCATATTCGGTTTACGTTGAAATAACGACCATTCTTAAAACAAGCTNTGCTTATTCTTGNGCTTTGGTAAAGGTTTGTGTTAGCCCTTCCCCTATTCTTTTCCTTGTCATTTCCACAAGNCCCANNTCAGAAATTCCAAAGACTTGAGTACGGGTCTTNTCTCTAGCTAATTCCGACNTAAAGACCTTTACTACATCATCACGGTGCTTTGCCTTNTCCATGTCAACGAAATCAATTACGATGATACCNCCGATATCTCTAAGNCGAAGTTGGTGGGCTACTTCCTTTGCAGCTTCTAAGTTATTTTTATAGACGGTTTCTTCAAGGCTTGATGTTCCGACATTTTTCCCTGTATTTACATCNATAACTGTTAACGCTTCAGTATGTTCAATTATGAGAGAACCTCCAGAGGGTAACCAAACTTTNGAGTCAAGGGCTTTAGCTAACTGTTCTTCTATATAGAATCTTTCGAATAGCTCAACATCGCTATTGACTGTGTCGTGATATTCAATCCGATCAGCTAATGCGGGGGCGACGGTCGCTAGGTAAGTCTTTGCCTCTTCGTAAAGTTGCTGATCATCTATAACAACTGAACGGTATTCTTTGTTAAATTCTTCTCGTATAATCCTAAAGGGCATTTCAGGCTCCCTGTAAAGAAGCGTTGGTGAACTAGATTTGTTTGATTGCTCCTGTATTTTTACCCACTGACTAACGAGCCTTGTTACATCCTGCTCAATTTCTTCTTTGGTTATATGCTGCGCAGCTGTTCTTACGATTACACCATGTTCTGCAGGTTTAGCTTTCTCAAGTATCTGTCGAAGCCTTTTCCGTTCTTTCTCAGGAAGTCTTTTGGAAATTCCGAAAGTCTCACTATTTGGGACGAGTACAACAAATCTNCCTGCAAGGGAAATCTCTTGAGTNAACCTCGCACCTTTATGGGCAATAGGGTTCTTAGTTACTTGNCAAAGTATCGTCTCTTTGTTTTTTATTGCATCTTCGATCCGGACTGCCTGATTTGCTTTAGTTGATGAGTTACTGATGAGGTCGCTTTGATATAACACTGCATTTTTGGGAGTGCCGATATCNACGAAAGCCGCTTCCATACCAGGGAGGACATTCTCAACCCTCCCCATATAAATATTTCCATGGATCTCGCTCACATCATCTGAAGGTCGGGATACGTAAAATTCAATCAAGGATCGACCCTCAAGCATAGCTATCTGGGTAACGTTGCCTTCTACATGTACGACCATTGTGTAACGGCCAACAGCTTTTCCTTTCCTTTCTCTCCCTCTTCGTTTCTTAAGAGTTTCATCATCGAGTTCTAACGAAATAGCCTGATCAGGTTTTGGGGAGCGTGAATCTGATCTGCCTCGTCGGCGCTTACGCTTTTTTCTAGTTGATGATTGAGGCTCAGTAGAATCGGGCGCTGGCCTTGAGTCTCCAATTTTCGGTCTAGAGATTTCAGATGACCCTTCAGTTTCTTTTGTTTTCCTATTAAGACTTTCTTCTACTGCTGGATTTTGTGAAGTTCTATTCTCGCTATTATTTGGTCGTTCTTCCATTGTTTCGTTTCCCTTCTCATGATGAACACAGTTCCAAACTTGAGTCGAGACATTCGCCCACTTCGAGGGGTTCTAATCGACTGTCCACTGTGTCNATAAATTGTTTAAGGCGACGTAACCTAACCATAGTTAGATTTGGTTGCCCAGATGTTAAGAATTCACTTGGCCTCAATGATCGAGGTTGCGTTTTTAATTCTGCTTTCAGATTTGCATTATTTGATGAGTCACCGATTTGAACATTTACTGAGCTTATATACGGACGGATGTCATCAATAACTTTTTTTCCCTTTCGAGTTCGTTCTATAACTAACTGATCGGAGCTGAGAATTTCCTCCGCCCAAGCATCAACTAGTTCTTTATTCTCTTGAACTTCNATATCCCAAACTGTAGAGGTTACCGACTGTTGGAGCGATACATATTTTCCTTGCATTCTAACCATTCCTGTAATCTCAATTCCTTCTGGGAGAAAATTTGTCAGTTCTTCTGGAATTGATTTAATTCTACAAGCTTCATACCTTTTATCGTCTAAGTGAAAATCCAGGTATTCACATTCTGACTCGGCACCTGTGGGTAAGGCCAAGCCAAATGCAATTTTAGGCCTTGGGGAGAAGCCTTCACTGTATATGAGAGGAATTTCTGCTCTACGCAATGAACGTTCCCAGACTTTGGCAATATCTCTGTGNCTTGCGAATCGTATTTTACCGATTTTCGTTGTCTGAAGGCGCAGAATCATTATTACCTTGCCTTGCTGGTGATTTGAAGGAGTTGAGGGGCGNAATCTCCCTTATTCAAGTCTTGCCANGTACCTTGACTGCCCCCTACAGGTGGAGAGGTNGAAGCAACAACGTGGTCNAGACCATATCCAGTGCAAGCCCCGCAGTCATAGCATGGGGTCCAACGACAGTCTTCCAGTCCCTTTTCTTCGATTGCGTCCCTCCATTCTTGCCAGAGGAAATCCTTATATAAACCTGCGTCAAGGTGATCCCATGGCAAAGGTTCTTGGTTGGCTCTATGCCTATANGCGAACCATTCATGGTCCAAGCCTTCTTGTTCAAGNGCAGCTAACCANAAATCGAGGTTAAAAAATTCACTCCACTCTTGGAAAACNCCTCTGTTAGCCCAAACCCTTTCTAACACTTCACCNAGTCTCCTATCNCCGCGACTCAACACACCTTCCACGAGAGTTGCCTTGGGGTCATGCCATTTAAGTTTCACTCCTTTTGTTTTTCGAACTTCGTCTTTNAGAAGNNTGACCTTTCGATTCAACTCCTCGACCGTGTTCTGACCGAACCACTGGAATGGTGTGAATGGTTTTGGAACGAAACCACCAACGCTTACGGTAACAGAAGCCGCATTCGTGTAGCGTTTGCCAATCGCTACGCAATTAGCCGCAAGCCTTGCTATCCCTAAAGTGTCCTCGTCAGTTTCTGTTGGCAAGCCAATAAGAAAATACAGCTTCATTCGTCTCCATCCTTGGGAGAAAGCTGATTCNACAGCTCCATATANATCTTCCTCGGTAATGAGTTTGTTAATAACNTGNCGCATTCTCCAAGTTCCAGCTTCTGGGGCAAAAGTCAAGCCGGTACGGCGCGCNTTCTGAATAGTTGCTGCTATGTCTACGGTGAAGGCGTCTACGCGTAAAGAAGGGAGCGATACGCTAACTTGACCACAATTAATGGGGTCGGAAACAGTTTCTTCTACAACCTCCTTTATCCCGCTATAGTCTGCTGTTGANAGTGAGGTTAGGGCAACTTCNTCGTAGCCTGTTCGTTTAAGGCCAGATTGAACCATCGTTCGAACTTGGTCNTCAGGTCGCTCNCTTACAGGCCGAGTGATCATTCCNGCTTGGCAGAAGCGACATCCACGAGTGCAGCCACGAAAAACCTCCACATTTAACCTGTCGTGAACTACTTCTGTTATTGGAACTAATTGCTCTTTAGGGTAAGGCCAGTCGCCCAGATCAACTATCGTTCTCTTTTCAATAAGTTTGGGTACATCATCATAGATAGGTTCGAGAGTTTGGCATCCGTTTTGGTTGNAAGATGCTTCGTACATGCTTGGCACATACACCCCNTCTANTTTGGATAGTTCTCGCAGTATTTGGCTTCTGCTNTCTGGTGTTCCATTTAGGGACTTGAAGGAATGCAAGACGTTAGTAATTTCAGTGACGACTTCTTCTCCGTCCCCTAGTGCGAAGAAGTCAACGATATCTGCGAGAGGTTCAGGGTTGTAGACGCAATGCCCTCCCGCACCTATCAGCGGGTCGGTGNTCAATCGCTGCTCAGACTTAATTGCTACCCCGGCTAGATCAAGACAATTGATTAGGTTTGTGTAGACAAGTTCTGAAGANAGATTGAACGCNATTACATCAAATTCTGAAGCTGGTCGGTGCGTGTCAACACTGAATAAAGGAATCTGCTCTGCACGCATAATTTCTTCAAGGTCAACCCATGGAGCGTAAGCTCGCTCTGCTTCCGAGATTGGCGATTCATTTAAGATTTCATAGAGGATTTGTANCCCTTGGTTAGGGAGCCCTATTTCATAAACATCTGGATAGGTAAGTAGCCACGAAACATTTGANTTGAGATGCTCTGGGTGTTTAACCCCATGTTCNAGCCCAATATATCGAGCTGGCTTTTCAACATGGTCTAAATGTTTCTCAAGTGTTTTCCAAATAGAGCTCATGAGAGTGCCCTCCTGAACTTAGTCTACTCGTAGCAAGTGACTAAAGTATTACACCACCTGATATCGTCGCATATGCACATTTAGGACCAGTCCAATACCTACAAAGGATGAAATTGCAGATGACCCACCATAGGAAACAAAGGGTATTGGTATCCCAGTAATAGGCATTATCCCTAAAGTCATCCCGACAGATTGGAACATCTGAAACGCGAAAAGTGTCATGACACCACAGCTGATCAAAGTCCCAAGTAAATCTGGAGATTTGCGAGCCGTGCGCATGCATCGCCACATTACGACAGCAAATAACCCAAGCACAACTAGAGCCCCTGCAAAACCGAACTCTTCGCCAATCACTGAGAATATGAAATCTGTATGTTGCTCGGGGACAAATTCTCCGCGAGTTTGCTGACCCTGACCAAATCCTTGACCGGTTAGCCCGCCGCTCCCGATAGCTATTTGAGCCTGAGTTTGTTGGTAAGCAGCTTCTGTTTGACTTGAAGCTGGGTCAATGAACGAGGTCAATCTATCTTGTTGGTAGTCCTGAAGGAGCCCACTGCTCCAGACAAGTCCCGAAAGCACAATTCCGACCATCGTCAGGACAAATATATGCTTTGTTTGAGCCCCAGCTACGAGAAGCATTCCCATCGTTATAGCAATAAAGACGAGGGCAGTCCCAACATCTGTTTCAAGAAGAATAAGCCCGATGGGTATCACACCTAACAATAGTGCATTACCTAATTCCCTTATATCTAGACGACCATTGAACCGTTCGAGATAATTGGCCAACATAAAAATATANGCAATTTTNCAAAGTTCTGAGGGCTGCAACTGGAAACTACCAAATTCAAACCATGCTTTAGTTCCATTTCGNTCTACACCAAGAGGGGTNAGNACAAGNAAAAGAAGNAACATGCCTCCCCAGAANGCCATCGGAACCCAATCACGAATCCGTCGNTANGGGAAATAAGCCGCNGCAGCCATCGCCNCTACCCCTACTCCTAANAAAAGNAACTGGCGNTTNAGATAAGAGCGGTCATACAATTCGGGATTATTNCCTCNNGTTGCGCTGTAAACCATAAAAGCGCCTATGACTGCTAGAACNATGCTGCTAATCACAAGCGCAATATCTACATGTAGCCAAGGNGACCAAGGNTCACCTGTAGGGTTCAAATTAAGGTTTTTTCGTTTCTTTGTCGACCTCATCCCTGTGCACCCTGTTCTTCTTCGTCAGTAACATCATTTGCATTTGAATTTAGCAGCGCTTCGGCAAGTTCTCTTTTCGCTAATTCGTCTTTCTCTGACTGACTCAGGTATGCCGGCACGCTTCCCAATGCTATCCGCTCAAAATATCTACGGATAACTGGAGCTGCTACCTGCCCCCCAAACCCAGCTTCTTCAAGAACTACAACTGCTACATACTCAGGGTTTGGATTGGGCCCCCACCCAACGAATAGCCCGTAGTCAGCGATCAAAGCGTTCTCAACCTGTTTTTCTGATGTTCCTGTCTTGCCAGACACAGGCCATTCATCATGGGGAAANTCTTTGAAAGCATTATANGCGGTCCCCTCAGTTCCTATTTCTGATCGCCATGTNGTCACATCAGCAAGTCCCTCAAGGATAGGGTCTGAAAACGCATCGGGAAGATAAATCTCTTTTAATACCCGTGGAGCAAACTCAACTTGCGTCTCTCCGCTAATTGGGTCAAGTGTTCTTGCTCCTAGGTTGGGNGCATAGAGAGTTCCACCATTTATTAGAGCTGAATATGCATTAACTATCTGAAGCGGCGTTGCCAAGACGTCGCCTTGACCTATTGAGGTATTCAACGTGTCGCCTGTGAGCCATTGCCCAGTAAGAAATGCTTCAGGATTTTCTCTGTAGGCATCTCGGCGCGATGCAGGTGTTGGTATCCGCCCGCTACCCTCGCCAGCAAGAGTCACACCCGTTCTGCTTCCGTAGCCAAATGCTCTGGCGGCTACTTGAACAGATTCAAGATCAAAGCCTGGCAATATATCGAAGCTTGCNGCCAGATTGTAAAAATACACGTCAGAGGAATACGTTAGAGCTAATTTGAGATCCACGTCTCCGTAAGCTGCTTCACCTGCATTCTGAAATTGGCAAGTTCCACCTTCACAATTTGGGATAGTAAATATCCCTTCGTCATAGAAAGGGTCGTCTATCCCCAAAATGCCTCGTGACCCTATAAGCCCTGTATCAAGCGCAGCGTAGGCAGTAAAAGGCTTAAAGGTTGAGCCTGGAGGATATGTACCTTGAATAGCCCTGTTTAACAAAGGCAAGAAATTCCCTGGGTCTGTTAAATCGTCAAAATCATCGTTACTAATTCCTGATACAAATAATTCGGGGTCAAATGTTGGATGAGATGCCATCGCAACAATTGAACCATCCCGAGGNTCCATCACGACCATTGCGCCGGCGGGAGCATTAAAGATAACAACTCCCTCTTCTTCAAATTTAGTTGGCTGTTGCCTTGCCAATGTCAGTCCCCTTGCCAGTTCTTGTTCTGCTAGAGCTTGAAGATCTATATCTATCGTCAGTTGAACATCGCTACCGGCCTTTGCGGGAACCTCCTCATTTACTTCAAGAATATTATTGAACTTATCTACGGTCACTACTTTGCGTCCGGGTGTGCCTCGTAAAGCATCTTCGTAAAAGAGTTCGATTCCGCTTTTCCCGATTTCATCATTAGCTAAGTACGTCTTTTGCTTTAANGCAACGGAGGACATCTCATCTTCGCTCAGTAAACCAACGTATCCAAGGATGTGAGCGGCTAAGGAGCCATAGGGATAATCACGAACAGTTGTAACCGTNGTGTTAACTCCGGGGAATCTGTAGGAGTATTCTGCTAGGTATATTTGTAATTCTTCAGAGATATCTTGAACTACTGGAACTTCCGCAAATGGCCCATATCTATTGGAGCGATAAGCTGCTTCTATCTGATTCACCTTGGTTAAATTACCTGAACGACTTATCTCAGTTGCCAAGCTAAAGAACAAATCCTGTAAATCATCAGCAGCCACTGATGCCATTTCTTCTTTGTCAATAGTGACAAGAATTGATGCTCTGTTATCAACTAATACTCTGCCTTGGGCATCCAAGATTCTTCCTCGCGGAGCAAGCTCGATAATAGTCTCGGTAGTATTGTCCGCTGCGCGCTCAACGAAAGCAGTTTCCTTTATCACCTGCAGGTACCAAAGTCTGCCAATCAATGGGACAAAAAGTGATATGACAACCGCTGCCAGAACAGCGAGTCGCAGTCTGTGTGACTGAGGCAGATATCTTGAGCTTGGCGTCACGTTAATAGCCTTAATTCCGTTGAGGCCGACTAATTGCTATTTGCGTGTTTTTATATGTGNTTTTGTGAAAAACCCATTCCATTAGAATGTGGAGTAAAGGCATNAATGCACCTGTGTACAGTCCNCCGACCACGAGAACTTTACCAAAGTTCTTGTTGTAAAGGTTAGGNTCTGCAATNAGTTCGCCGAATAGAACGAAAANAACNAGTCCGAGTACTACTCCAACTAGCGAGATCACNGANCGGACTATTCTTTCGACGTCCTCAGCTATTAGCTCNGATATGANCCCGAGCAGGTATCCAACTAGGGCATAAGTTANAGCGCTTAGTCCTAAAGGGGTCGGCAAGTAAAGATCAATTAAAAATCCGCTGATGAAACCAACGAATGCNCCNTCAATTGGNCCNCCATGCCACCCCGATACCACNGCAGNNCCNAACATTATTTCTGGCATNACCCCAAAAAAGCGGANGCTNGCNAANAGTTCAAGTTGAAGGATAAGCAGAATTATCAACACTAGNATGGCNTTAAAAAAATGAACTAANGGCATCAGCTGTTTCCTTCTNATTCTNCTGAAGGCGGNTCNTANAAAANGACTGTTACGTATTCAAGATTCTCAAATTGTCCAGTAGGTGCAACGATGAGTTCTTTTTCTAGGTTAATTTCATCAACAACAATCTCTAGGATGGTACCTACTGCGAATCCACCGGGGTACGGACTTCTTTCAGACCCGCTAGTGACCATAATTGAGCCAATTTCTACTTCTGCTGAGACTGGGATACCGTCTGATACTCTTAGCGGTTGCCCTACTCCTCCCCCGCTAAGTATTCCTACCTCATTTGTTCCGACTGCCAGAACTCCAATATTTACATTGGGGTCTGTAATAAGGCGCACCCTTGCGCTCCTTAGCCCTGGGTCCTCAATGCGACCGATTAGTCCACCAACTGAGACAACCGCCATTCCNTCTCTAATGCCACTTTGTGTCCCTTTACCTATTTCGATTATGTATGGATCNAAATTAGAGACTGACCNAGCTGTAATTTCAGCGACAATTGTTTCCTGCCCTCCTAGATTTTNAAGATCTAATTGAGTTCGTAATGCTGCTAATTCTTCAACAGCGCCNTCGGTAGTGACTCGATATTCAAGGAGTTCGCTAAGCTGCCCTCGTAGCAGTGCATTTTCTTTCTCTAGTGTGTCTCCTTCAGAGAGCGACTCCCATGCATCTGCTACTGGATCAAAAACTGTACTTGCAATATTGCGGAAGGGNTGTATTACAGCAGTCGCAGCTTTNCGAAGATTACTNAATGGCTCATATCCTCTTGCATCCAGCGANATNAACGTTACGGAAGTCAGCAAAAGGATTGCGAGNGTNAATCTAGAGCCACNTCGNCTTTGTGGCNCAACCATTTAGGACCCCTCTCTTANATTTGAGTGGAGGTGAACAATACCCCTTTTAGTGAGTCAAAAGCCTCTAAGGATTTCCCTGACCCCANNGCAACTGCATGAAGTGGGTTTGGAGATACACATACNGGCATACCAGTTTCATGGGCTATACATTCAGGCATACCTGTTAGCAAAGCTCCTCCTCCTGCTAACATTATTCCCTTTTCCATAATGTCAGCTGCTAGTTCTGGTGGAGTTACGTCTAGAGTCATTTTGACAGCATCAAGAATCGCTGAGAGTGGCTCAGATATTGCTTCACGTATTTCAGACGTTGACGTGACGATTGTTTTTGGTAAACCCGTTATTAAATCACGCCCGCGAAC